>CAZGRT010000232.1:0-9309 GCA_964528225.1 uncultured Thermodesulfobacteriota bacterium
CGGCGGGCGCTGGAGGAACTGCAGAGACGGGTCCGGCCTTTCATCCTCCGGCGCCTCAAGGCGGAAGTGGCCCCGGAACTGCCGGAGAAGGTCGAGGCCGTCCTGCTGTGCGAGATGGGCCCGGAGCAGCAGCGCCTGTACCGTACGCTCCTCACCGGATACCGGGAGCGCGTGTTCCGGGAGTTGCGCGAGAAGGGCTTGCCCGGCGCCCGCTTCTCGGCGCTGGAGGCCCTCCTGCGGCTGCGGCAGGCGTGCTGCCACCCGGAGGTGCTGCCGCAGGAGGCGGGCCGGGGAGTTCCCTCGGCCAAGTTCGATGCCTTCCGGGAGTTCGTGAGCGAGATCGTCTCCGAGGGGCACCGCGTCCTCGTGTTCAGCCAGTTCGTGACCGTGCTCGGGATGCTGCGGGGCTGGTTCGAGGAAGTGGGCATCCCCCACCTCTACCTCGACGGGCGTACGCGGGACCGCGAGGCGCGGGTGCGGCGGTTCCAGGAGGACCAGGGCATCGCGGCGTTCCTCGTGAGCCTCCGTGCGGGGGGAACCGGCCTGAACCTGACGGGGGCGGATTACGTGATCCTGTACGACCCCTGGTGGAATCCGGCCGTGGAGACGCAGGCCCTGGACCGGGCCCACCGGATCGGGCAGACGCGAAAGGTGTTCGCCTACCGCTTCGTCACGCGCGGGACCGTGGAGGAGAAGATCTCGCGCCTCCAGGAGCGCAAGCGCACCCTCTCCCAGGACCTGATCCGCTCGGAGCGGCAGTGGAGCGAGGCCCTGAGCGAGGGGGACCTGGAGGAGCTCTTCGCGCCGTGAGCCCGGCGCGCGACTTGCGCGCCCCTTGCCCGTTTCGTATCCTGCCGACGATTCCAGCCGAAGCTCGGAGGACCCATGGACTGCACCCAGAGCGCGAACGCGGCGAATTGCCCCTGCACCTACACCTCCTGCGACAAGCGGGGGGCGTGCTGCCAGTGCGTCGCCTACCACCGGTCGATGAACCAGATGGTGGCCTGCTACTTCCGGCCCGAGGTCGAGCGGACGTACGACCGGTCGATGAAGGCGTTCCTGGCCCAGTTCCAGTGAGGGCGGGCGGTTCCTGGACGGGGCCGCGAGCCGTGGTTACCCTGCTGAACGAGGCGGCCCGATCCGGGCCCCCGGACGAACCGCGAGGAGGAATTCGATGCTGAGCAAGAAGCTGCAGGACGCGATGAACGAGCAGATGAAGAACGAGTTCTACTCCGCCTACCTGTACAAGGGCATGCAGGCGTACTTCGAGGGGGAGGAGCTCAAGGGTTTCGGGAACTGGTTCCGCGTGCAGGCCCTTGAGGAGTTGACCCACGGGGACAAGTTCTTCGCCTTCATCAACGAGGCCGGCGGCAAGGCCGAACTGCGCGCCATCGACGCGGTGCCGGCGACGTACAAGTCGGCCCTCCAGGCGTACGAGGCCGCGCTCAA
Organism: uncultured Thermodesulfobacteriota bacterium; assembly: GCA_964528225.1. GTDB lineage: Bacteria > Desulfobacterota > Deferrisomatia > Deferrisomatales > JACRMM01 > CAZGRT01. Next base: position 1,450 of record CAZGRT010000232.1, read on the forward strand.
GCACGAGCAGTTCGTGACGGCGCAGATCAACCAGTTGACGGATCTGGCGCGCAAGGAGAGCAACCACGCGGCCCAGATCTTCCTCCAGTGGTTCGTGACCGAGCAGGTGGAGGAGGAGGCCAACGCCACCTCCTACGTGCGGAAGCTCAAGCTGGTGAAGGGCGACGGGCGCGGCATCCTCCTGCTCGACCAGGAGGCGGGGCAGCGCGTGTTCACGCCGCCGGCCCCTTGACCCGGCCGCCGTGCAGGACCCAGGGAAGGCCCGGCACCGCCGGGCCTTCTTCATGCCCGCCCCATGCCGTGGTGTTCGCGGAAAAGGAGGTAGGGAGACGATGATCCGGGCCGCCGCGCTGCTGTGCTCGCTCCTCGCCGCTGCGGCCGCACCGGCTTCCGCGGAGGACGTCTCGGCGGTGCACCACGAGATCGAGGCCACCGTGGAGCCCGGCGCGCGGACGCTGCGGGTGAGGGACCGGGTGCGCCTGCCGGAGCGGCTCCGCGGCCCTGAGGGCAGGGGGGTGCATCTGCTCCTGCGCTCGGGGCTGGAACCCAGGGTGGAGACGGAAGGGGCAACCCTGCGACGCGCGGAGGGTGCCGTCGCCGCGGAGAGCTTCGGGCCGGGCGTGGGGGCGGAAGCGTTCCCCGAAGCCGCGGGGCTGGACCATCTGCGCGTGGACCTGCCCCCGGGCGCCGACGGCTTCACCCTGACCTACGGGGGGGTGGTGCACGACCCCCTCTCCGCGGAGCAGGACTACGCCCGGGGGTTCCGCCAGACCTCGGGTCTCGTCTCCGAGGAGGGGACATTCCTCTCCGGTGCCACGCTCTGGTACCCGTGGCTCGGCGACGACCCGCTCTCGTTCTCCCTGGAGGTCGTCCTGCCCCCGGGCTGGGATGCGGTGAGCCAGGGGCGCCGCACCCGCCACGAGCGGGGGGAGGCGGGCACCCGCGTCCGGTGGGAGTCGCCCGAGCCCCAGGACGAGATCTACCTGATCGCCGGACCCTTCACGGAGTACGGCCGCAAGGCCGGCCCCGCGGAGGTCCAGGTGTTCCTCCGCCAGCCGGACCCTGCGCTCGCGGGACGCTACCTGGAGGCGGGGGCACAGTACCTCGACATGTATTCCCGCCTCCTGGGCACGTACCCCTACCCGAAGTTCGCGCTCGTGGAGAACTTCTGGGACACGGGCTGGGGGATGCCCTCGTTTACGCTCCTGGGGTCCCGGATCATCCGCTTCCCCTTCATCCTCCACTCCTCGTACCCCCACGAGATCCTCCACAACTGGTGGGGCAACGGCGTGTACGTCGACTACGCCTCGGGGAACTGGTGCGAGGGCCTGACCGCCTACCTCGCCGACCACCTGATCCAGGAGGGCCGGGGAGCCGGGGCCGAGTACCGCCAGGCGACCCTCCAGAAGTACGCCGACTACGTGTCCCGGGGGCTCGACTTCCCTCTCGCGGAGTTCCGGAGCCGGCACAGTTCCGCGACGGAGGCCGTGGGGTACGGGAAGAGCCTGATGCTCTACCACATGCTCCGGCGCGACCTCGGAGACCGGCTCTTCGTCGACGGGCTGCGCCGGTTCTATGCCGACCGGAAGTTCCGCACGGCGTCCTTCGCGGACCTGCGGCGCTCCCTGGAGACCGCCGCGGGGAAGGACCTCGGCGGCGCGTTCGACCAGTGGGTGGAGCGCGCCGGGGCCCCGGCGCTCAGGTTGCAGGGGGCGGCCGCCGAGCGCGAGGGCGACGGCTGGGCGGTCCGCGTGCGCGTGGCCCAGGTGCAGCCGGGGCCGCCGTACGCCCTGCGGGTGCCCGCGGCCGTGACCGTCGACGGTCGTCCGGCCGCTACCGTGGAGGTCCTGGAGTTCGCGGACAGGGAGCGGGAGTTCCGCTTTCCGGTGCCGTCGCGCCCCCTCCGGGTCGACGTGGACCCCGAGTTCGACCTGTTCCGCCGCCTCGACCCCGCGGAGATCCCTCCGGCCCTGAGCGGGGGGTTCGGCGCCGAACGGGTGCTCGCGGTCCTCCCGGCCGACGCGGCCGGGGAGCTGCGCGCCGCCTACCGGGAGCTGGCGGAGTCCTGGGCCCGGTCGCAGGCGGGGCAGTGGGAGGTCGTGGAGGACTCGGCGGTAAAGGGCATCCCCGCGGACCGGGCGGTGTGGCTCTTCGGGTGGGACAACCGGCTCCTGCCCGCGCTGGACCGGCAACTGGCCCCCTACGGCGCTCGGGCCGCCCCCGACGGCGCCTCGTGGCCGGAAGCCGAGGCGGAGGCCGAGCGGCACTCCGTGGTGCTCGTGGGCCGCCACCCGGACCGGGCGGATCTCACGGTCTCCTGGGTGGCGACGGCGAACGCGGCGGCGCTGCCCGGGTTGGGCCGCAAGCTCCCCCACTACCACAAGTACAGCGCCCTGCTGTTCGAAGGCGACGAGCCCGCGAACGTGACGAAGACCCGATGGCCGGTGGTCGGGTCCCCCCTCACGGCCCAGTTGGGCGACGGCCCGCCCGCGGACCGGGCCGCGCTCCCGCCCCGGGAGCCACTGGCCAAGCTGCCGCCCGCCTTCTCCTCGGATCGGATGGTGGAGACCGTGGGGTTCCTCGCCGCCCCCGAGCGGGAGGGCCGGGGGTTCGGGAGCGAAGGCCTGGAGCAGGCCGCCGAGTTCATCGCCGCCGCCTTCCGCGAGGCGGGCCTGGCCCCCGGCGGGGAGGAGGGCGGGTATTTCCGGTCCTGGCGGGCCGAGGGCGGAGACCCGCCGGCGGAGAGGGTGCAGCGGAACGTCGTGGGGAGGATCCCGGGCAGCCGGCCGGAGTGGGCGGGGCAGAGCGTGGTGGTCGCGGCCCACTACGACCACCTGGGCACCGGATGGCCGGCGGCGCGGGCCGAGGAGCGCGGCCGCCTCCACCCCGGAGCGGACGACAACGCGAGCGGGGTGGCGGTGCTGCTGGAACTCGCCCGGGTACTCGGCCGGGACTTCCGCCCCGAGCGCACCGTGATCTTCGTCGCCTTCGCGGGGGAGGAGGCCGAGCGGCTCGGGTCGCGGCGCTACGTGGAGGGCGAGGCGAGCCACCCCGCCGGGCAGGCCATCGGCATGGTGAACCTCGACACCGTGGGGCGTCTGGGGGCGGGCAAGCTCCTGGTGCTGGGTGCGGAAACCGCTCGGGAGTGGGTCCACATCTTCAACGGCGCCAGCTACGTCACCGGGGTCCCCGTGGAGGTCGTCGCCCGCGACCCGGGGGGGAGCGACCAGGTGAGCTTCCACGAGGCCGGGGTCCCCGCCGTGCAACTCTTTACCGGGCCCCACCTGGACTACCACCGCTCCGGCGACGTGCCCGAGAAGGTCGACGCCGAGGGCCTGGTGAAGGTCGCGGCCGTGGCGAAGGAGGTGGTGGAGTACCTGTCGGGCCGCGCCGAGCCCCTGACCCGCCCCGAGGGGGAGAGCCCCGCCACCCGGGACCCGGGGAGCCGGAAGGTGAGCCTGGGCACGGTGCCGGACTTCTCCTTCCCGGGCCCCGGGGTGCGCCTGTCCGGCGTGGTGCCGGGGTCACCGGCCGAGGAAAGCGGCCTCCGGGAGGGGGACGTGATCGTGGAACTCGGCGGCGAGGCCGTCGGTGCTCTCGCGGACCTCTCCCGCGCGCTCAAGGCGCTGGAGCCCGGACGCGAGGTCACCGTGCGGTTCCTGCGGGACGGCGAGGAGCGCACGGCGCGCGCGCGCGTCGTCACCCGCTGACGGCGAGCCGGGGGGCGGCCCTCCCGGAATCCGAGAAGGCGGCGAACACACCCGGGGGTAGAACGGCTTCGAGCCAAGGAGGTTCGGCATGCGTGCGGTGACGGCATTGTTCTTCGCGGCGGCGACGGTCCTGTCGGGGTGCGCGGGGATGGAGACCAAGACCGGCCAGGGGGCCGCGGTCGGGGCCGGGGTGGGTGCGGCGGCCGGCGCGGGCGTTGGCTACGCCGTCGGCAAGGACGCCAAGGGCGCGCTCATCGGTGCCGCCATCGGGGCGGCGGCCGGGGGGCTGACGGGCGCGGCGGTGGGGAACTACATGGACAAGCAGGAGCAGGCGATGCGGGAGGCGCTGGCCCAGTCCGAGGCCGCGAGCGTGCGACGCGAGATGGACGTGCTCTCGGTGACGTTCAAGGGCGACGTGAGCTTCGACGTGGACTCGGCGGTGCTCAAACCCGGTGCCCAGCAGGAGATCGCCCGGGTCGCGCAGGTTCTCAACCAGTACCCCCAGACGACGATCCTCGTGGCCGGCCACACCGACAGCACCGGCGCCGAGGAGTACAACCAGAAGCTCTCGGAGCGCCGGGCCGAGGCCGTGAAGAATGCGCTCCTCGGCCGGGGCGTGGCCCCCGACCGCATCACGATCGTGGGCCAGGGCGAGTCCATGCCGATCGCCGACAACGGCACCCCCGAGGGGCGGCAGATGAACCGGCGGGTCGAGATCCGCATCCAGCCGCGGCAGGGGTGAGGACGACCATGGCGCAGAAGAGCGATCGCAGATCCCTCACCGGCAAGCAGGCGCGCTTCCTGCGGGGTCTGGGCCACGACCTGGAGCCCCTGGTCCTGGTGGGCAAGGAAGGGGTGACCGATGCCGTGGCGGCCGCCCTCGACGTGAACCTGGTGGCCCACGAACTCGTCAAGGTCCGCATCGGGCAGGGGTGCGGGGACGACCGCCACGAGGTGGCGGAGCAACTGGCGGCCCGAACCGGCTCCCACGTCGCGCAGGTCCTGGGCCGGACGGTGCTGCTGTACAGGCCGGGCGAAGAACGCAAGATCACGCTGCCGTGAGGGGGGGACGCTGGCGGAGGGAATGCGCCGCCGTGCCGGCAGACCCGGGGGACGGGAAGATCCGGTCGTGATGCGGGTGCTTCGCAGGTTGAGGCGGGGTGCGACCGGGGTAGGAACGGGATGGGTCGCCTTCGCCCTGTGCGTCGTTCCGAACCTCGGTGCGGGTACTCCCCCGTGCCCCGCGTCGTTCGGTGATTTCCTCGAACAATTCGAAACCGACAGGTCCTTCCAGGTTGAAAACACCGCCTATCCCTTGAAGCACTCGACGGTCGACGTGGATGCACGCCCGGGGCCGCGAGTCGTCGAGAAGGAGCTCTCCAGGCTCGAAGTAGAGGCCGGGGGAGGGGGGCTCTACCCGTCCTCGGCCGAGCAGAAGAGGGCGGGCCTGGTTCCCGAGGTCGAGGAAGTCGACTCGACGAGGGTGATCGTTCGGCTCCGCAAACCAGACACCGGGTACCTTCTCATCTACGACTTTCGAAGGGTGCAGGGTTGCTGGAAGCTCATCCGCTTCGAGGACGCGTCCACGTGAAGGACGGGGAGGTACCCGGCACGCCGGGCGGAGTCGCCTTCCTGTGCTCCGAGGGCATGTGGAGCTTCGGCCACGGGGCAAACCACCCGCTGAAGCCCGAGCGGCTGCGGCGGACCTTCGAGCTCCTGACGGCCTGCGGCGCGTTCGAAGCCCCCGGCTCACGCGTGGTGGAACCGAAGCCGGCGTCCCGAGACGACCTGCTGCTGTTCCACACCGCGGACTACGTGGACGCGGTGGAGCGGCTGGGCCGGGGCGATGCGCGAGCCGATCCCTGGCGCTACGGGTTCGGGCCGGGGGACAACCCGGTCTTCCCGGGCATGTACGAGGTCGAGGCCCTGAAGACCGGCGGCACCCTGGAAGGGGCGCGGCTCCTCGTCTCAGGTGCGGCGGTCCGGGCCTTCGCATTCGGGGGCGGGTTCCACCACGCGGGGCCGTCGAAGGCCCACGGGTTCTGCGTGTTCAACGACGTGGCCGTCGCCATCCGCTGGCTGGTGGCTCAGGGGCTCCGGGTCGCCTACGTGGACGTGGACGCCCACCACGGCGACGGGGTGCAGGAGGCGTTCTACGAGTCGGACCGGGTGCTGACGATCTCGCTCCACCAGACGCCGCTGACCCTCTTCCCGGGGACCGGGTTCCCCGAGGAGGTGGGGGAGGGCGCCGGCCGGGGCTACAGCCTCAACGTGCCGCTCGCCCCGTACACCGGCGACGAGCTCTACCTCTGGGCCTTCCGGCAGGTGGTGCCGCCCGCCGTGGCCCGCTTCGCTCCGGACATCCTGGTCACCCAACTCGGCGTCGACACCCACTTCGCCGACCCCCTGGCCCAACTGCTCCTCACCACCCAGGGGTACGAGGCGGTGGTGCAGGAACTGGCCGCCCTGGCCCCGGACCGGACGCCCTGGCTCGCGCTGGGCGGCGGCGGCTACGCGGTGGACGTGGTCCCGCGGGCGTGGACGCTGGCCTACGGCGTGATCTCCGGGCAGGAGTTCCCCGACGAGTTCCCGGAGGCGTACGCCCGGGAGTACGGGCCGGGCCGCCTTCGCGACGCCTTCCGGCCCGAGCCCGACGAACCCCTCCGGGAGGCCGCCCGGCGGTACGCCGAGGCCGGGGTGGAGACCCTGCGGGCCGAGGTGGGCGACCTCTGGGGGCTGTGACGGGCTGGAGGGGACTCCGGCGCGGGGCCTTCGCGCGGACGGGCGAGACGGGCGGAGGCCCGGGAGGGAGGAACGGATGACGAGAGCGGGCAACGCCGCGGTACTGAGCCTGGTGATCCCCGGGGTGGGACAGTTCTACAACGGGCACTTCTGGAGGGGCGTGTTCTGGTTCGTGGTGACCCCGGGGCTGTGGATCGGGTCCGGAGGGCTCCTCGGGTGGATCTGCCACGTGATCTCGGCCGTTACGGCCTACCGCAAGGCGGAGGAACTCGCGGCCCGTCCGGCGGCATGAGCGGCCGCGGGCCGAGCCAAACGGGTCCCTCAGGGGCTCGGATCCTCCGCGTCCGGCAGCGGCGCCCCACCCGGGTCCAGGCGGACGACGTCCTGGAATCGGCGGACCACCACGTAGCTCTCCACGCGCAGCCGCATCAGGGCGCAGCCCGGCGAGGCGAGGAACTCCCTCAGGGCCGGGTGCTTCGCCAGGTACGGCACCGCCAACCGCTCCCGGTCGCCCCCGCGCAGTTCCTCCGCGAACCCCACGGCGGTCACGGCCACGGCCTCCCCGAAGTCGCTCTCGCGGTTGGCGCGGTTGTCCACCAGCAGGGCGACCCGGCGGTCGGCTCGGAGGTTCGCGTACTTGCGGGTGGCGCGATCGGTGGCGAAGAGCAGCTCTCCCCCCTCCGGGCCTTCGGCGAACGCCACCAGGCTCGCGTAGGGCTGTCCGCCGCCCTGGGTGGAGAGGACGCCCAGGGGTTGGGAGCGCAGAAGGGCCTGCAGCGTCGAGCGCGCGTCGTTCATGCGGACGGCTCCGGGGCGAAGATCTGCCGGAGCGCCGGTTCGAGCTCCGGGTGGCGGAAGTGGAACCCGGCTTCGTGCAGCCGGGCGGGCGAGGCCTTCTGGCTCGACAGCACCACCTGGGCGCACTCGCCGAGAAGGAGCCGCAGGGCGGGGGCGGGTGCCCAGGCCAGGGCCGGCCGGCGGAGCGCGCGGCCCACCGCGCGGGCCACGTCGATCTGCCGGGCGGGGTTCGGCGAGCAGAAGTTGTAGGGGCCTTCCGAGTCGCTCCGCTCGAGGAGGAACCCGAGGCCCCGCACCACGTCCTCCAGGTGCACCCAGGCCATCCACTGGCGGCCCGAACCCAGGGCTCCGCCGAGGAAGCGGCGGGCGGCCCTGGCCATCTCGGCGAGCGCCCCTCCTCCCCGGCCCAGGACGATCCCGAAGCGGGCCAAGCACACCCGCGCTCCCCGGCCGCGGGCCGCCCCGGCCTCCTCCTCCCAGTCCCGGGCGACCTCGGCGAGGAAGTCCCCCCCCGGCGGGGGCGGCTCGGGGGGCGGCCGCGCCCCCGCCGGGCCGGGGTTGGCGATTCCCGGGGGGGGGAGCAGGACGGACGGGCGGGGCCCGGGCGCGC
>CAZGRT010000233.1:0-2223 GCA_964528225.1 uncultured Thermodesulfobacteriota bacterium
GCCGCCGCGCAGAACTGACGACTCTCGGGAGCGTCCCCGAGGGAGGAGAGAGGGCCCCGCTTCGGCGGGGCCCGCGTTTTGGTACGCCCAGCCAGGGCATCACCATGGAGGTGCAAGTACTCCCGAAAGCAGGTCACAGCGATCGAAGCGAACCGCAAGGGCGCGAGGGCGACCGAGCGTCTGGAGGAAGCGGGGAGCGAAACCGCGGGCCGACGAACAGAAACCGGATAGGAGGCGACGCCGAGAGGGGCGAGCGAGCCAATGATCGCGAAGCTCCCGTGACCAACGCTCAGGCGGCGTAAATCCGGCGGTCGTGCGGGGAAGGGTGGTGTTCTTATCTGGGGAGATCTCGCCTGAGGCCTGAAAGGGCCACGTGGGGCATCCGCCACGGAGCGAGAAGTCAGCAAAGGCCGTAGTAGTCGGCAGGGCCGACGAAGGGCCAAACGGTAGGGAGAGCGAAACGCCCGTGCGCCTCGAAGGCAAACGGCCTCAGATGGCCAGGCAACTGGAGCTCCCGCTGGAGGGTAGGGGTGAAGCCCCGAGAAGAACGCGGAGCGAGGAAGAGCCGACGGCGGGACACGGAACCGAGCGCTCAGGTACGGGTGGCCTGATGGAGCGGGTGATCGAACCCGGCAACCTCGAGGCCGCAGGGAAACGGGTGCGGAAGAACAAGGGCAGTCCCGGCGTGGACGGGATGACGGTGGAGCAGTTGGCAGAGCATCTGCAGCAGCACGGGGCAGCGCTGTGCGAGCAACTTCTCCAGGGTACCTACCAGCCGCAGGCGGTGAAGCGGGTGGAGATCCCCAAACCAAGCGGCGGGGTGCGGCAGCTGGGCATCCCGACGGTGGTGGACCGATTCATCCAGCAGGCACTTCTACAGATCCTGCAGCCGCGCATCGACCCGAGCTTTTCGCCCTACAGCTACGGCTTTCGACCCGGACGCAGCGCGCACGACGCCGTATGTCAGGCGCAGAACTACGTCCAAGCGGGGCGCAGGTGGGTGGTGGACGTGGACCTGGAGAAATTCTTCGACCGGGTCCACCACGACGTGCTGATGGGACGGCTGGCCCGGCACATCGCGGACGTCCGGGTGCTGGGACTGATCCGACGCTACCTCGAGGCGGGGATGTTCGCCCACGGGGTGGTGGTGGAGCGCCACGAGGGCACCCCGCAAGGGGGCCCATTGTCGCCCTTGTTGGCCAACGTGCTTTTGGACGAAGTCGATCAAGAGCTGATGCGGCGCGGACACCGCTTCGTGCGCTATGCCGACGACTGCAACGTCTACGTGAGCAGTCGCCGTGCCGGCGAACGGGTACTCGGGCTCCTGCGGGAGCTGTTCGGGCGGTTGCGGCTGACGATCAACGAGTCCAAGAGCGCAGTGGCACCGGCGAGCAACCGCAAATTCCTGGGCTACAGCTTCTGGTACGGCCCGGGAGGCACGGTCAGGCGCCGGGTGGCCGACAAGGCCACGGCCGCGCTGAAGCAGCGGGTGCGCCAGATTACGCGGCGCAGCGGAGGGCGGAGCCTACCCCAGGTGGTGGAAGAACTGCGGGGTTATCTGCTGGGCTGGATGGGCTACTTCCGGCTGGCCGACACCCCCAAGGTCTTCGCCAGCCTGGATCAATGGATTCGTCACCGCTTGAGGGCGCTTCAACTCACGCAGTGGAAACGGGGCCGCACCGTCTACCGGGAACTCCGGGCCCGCGGGGCATCGGAGCGCGTTGCGGGAACGGTAGCAGCCAACGCCCGCCGCTGGTGGAAGAACTCAGCGATGTTGCTCAACACGGCACTTCCGAACCGATTCTTTGACCAGCTGGGATTGCCCCGGTTGGCGACGTAACCTCAACCGACCGAACCGCCCGGTGCGGACCCGCATGCCGGGTGGTGTGGGAGGGGAACGACGGGGGGATTTCCTCCGTCGCCCCTATCCCGATCGAAGCGACCACCCTTGACATGCGCATAACTTACGCATATCCTCCGGGCCATGAAAACCACCGGACTGACTCCGAAGCAGAAGCAGGTCCTCGAGTTCATCCGCGAGTTCGCGGATTCGCAGGGGTATGCGCCCTCCCAGCAGGAGATCGCCCGGCGGTTCGGTTTTCGCTCGCTCGGCACCGTGCAGAACTACCTCGTGCGCCTGGAGGCTCAGGGGCTCCTGCGCCGTTCCTGGAACGCCAAGCGCTCGTTGGAGGTCGTCTCCTCCGAGAGGGAGGCCGCCGGCGC
>CAZGRT010000234.1:0-1814 GCA_964528225.1 uncultured Thermodesulfobacteriota bacterium
ACCCGCTTCGTCACTCAGGAGCGTCTCATCTTGACCGGAACAACGTCCCCATGGGCTCGATCAAAGGGTTCTTGGGGCATGAGACTCGATTCGTCACGGAGCGGTATCTCCACAGCCTTGGGCGCTCCGACCGTGAGGCCATGGATATCTTCGAGAAGGCAACCACGCTGGAGTCTCACACCGAGTCTCACACTTCCGCATAGTCGGACAAAAAAAGGGGTTAGGCATGTGGCCTAACCCCTTGATTTTACTGGAGCCGGGAATCGGACTTGAACCGACGACCTGCTGATTACGAATCAGCTGCTCTACCGACTGAGCTATCCCGGCGATGGTGCCAGAGAGAAGGCCCCCGCCGGCGGGGGCCTCTGAGATCTGGTGGAGATGATCGGGATCGAACCGACGACCTCCTCGTTGCGAACGAGGCGCTCTCCCAGCTGAGCTACATCCCCATTGGAGTCGGTCTAGGTAACACAGCGGCGGGCCTCCGTTCAAGCGCAAAAGCGCCGTGGGCGGGGGGCCCGCCGGGTCAGCCGGCGCGGCGGCGAAGGCCCAGGTGGGAGGCGATGGCGCCCGCCGAGGCCGGCAGCGCGACCGGCCGGTTCACGAGGTCCTCCCGGGACTTCACGCCGTACTCGCCCTCCAACTCCCCGGCGAAGTAGGCCTCCTGGAACCCGGCGAACTTGAGCTGGTGGCTGGTGGAGTCGCACACGAACCGGCCCCGCCGCTCGACCCTGCCCTCGGCCAGCGCCTTGCGGAGCCCGGCCACGGCCTCGCCCCCCTGGGTGCAGACCACGTGGCCATGGCGGTTGACCCGGAGCATGGCGTCCATGATCTCCTGCTCGGTGACCTGGACGCAGGAGAAGCGGTCGCGAAAGTTCTCCTCCACGAGCCCCCGGACCTTGGGGAAGGAGACGGGGTTTCCGATCATGGCGGCCTGGGCCACACTGGGCTTGACGGCGACGGGCCGGTACTCGCCGCTCTCACGCCACAGGGCCACGGGATTGGCGTGCTCGCTCTGGACGCCGAGGATGCGGGGCAGCCCCTCCACGATGCCGAGGCGCTCGAGGTCGAGGAAACCCTCCATCACGGCGGTGACGTTGCCAGCGTTGCCGATGGGCACGACCACGGTGACGTCCTCGACGTGCCACTCCAGTTGCTGGGCCACCTCGAAGGCGAAGGACTTCTGCCCGCTGATCCGCACCGGGTTCTTGGAGTTGAGGAGGAACACGTCGTAGTCCTCGGAGAGCTCCTCCACCAGGCGCATGCAGTCGTCGAAGACCCCCGGGACCTCCACCACGGTGGCGCCGCTCCCCAGGGGCTGGGAGAGCTGCTGGGGCGTCACCCGGCCCTTGGGCAGGAGCACCACGGACTTGACCGCCGACTTGGGCAGGTAGGAGAGGTACAGCGCGGCGGCGGCCGAGGTGTCGCCGGTGCTCGCGCAGATGCCGAGCACCGCGTCGGGCCGGTGGGTGCGCAGGTAGTGGTTGAGGAAGCTGATGGCGCTCGCCATGCCCCGGTCCTTGAAGGAGGCCGACGGGTTCTGGCCGTCGTTCTTCACGAGGAAGGGGCGCCCGAGCCACGCCTCGAGTTCCGGCGAGGCCGCCACCAGGGGGGTGTGGCCCTCGCCCAGGTACACCACGTCGGCCAGCGGCACCGACGGCAGGATCAACTCGTGGAAGAGGATGATCCCCTGCAGGCCGGGCTCCCGGCAGGCCCGCCGCAGGTCGAACACGCGGCGCCACTCGGCGCCCGTGCGCTCCCGCAGCGCGTCGAAGTGGAGGTCCGCCACCCGGAGCAGGCTGCGGCACTTCGGG
>CAZGRT010000235.1:0-2123 GCA_964528225.1 uncultured Thermodesulfobacteriota bacterium
GCTTGCCGTAGGCCACGGTCACGTACTGGGAGTACCCCAGGGCGAAGGAGGCCAGGACCGTGCCGCCCCAGCTCCCCAACCCGCCCACCACGCACACCGCGATGGCGTAGATGAGCACCGTGTACCCTTCCTCCACGACGATTGTCCCCAGGGGCAGGAGGGTGACGGCTCCGAGGCCGGCCAGCGCGCTGCCCAGGGCCACGGCCACGGTGGCTGCCCGGTCCGAGTCGATCCCGAGCATCATGGCCGCCCGCTCGTCCTGGGCCATGCCTTTGAGCGCGAGGCCGATGCGGGTGTGCCGGGTGAACAGCCACAGCCCCAGGAGGGCGAGGCAGCCCAGCACGACGACCGCCACGCGCTGGTGGTCCACGGGCACGTCCCCCAGGAAGATCACCCCGTCCGAGATGGGCGGCAGGGTGTGGGAGGTGCCCCGAAACCCCGCCCAGCGCAGCCCCTCGAGGATCGCCAGCCCGATGGCGTAGGTGGCGATGACCTCGGAGACCTCCAGGCCGCGCACCCGGCGCAGCACGAGCTGGTAGATCAGCATGCCCACCAGCGCCGCGCCGGCCAGGGCGAGGGCCACGGCCAGCGGGTAGGGCAGGCCGAGGCGGTTCATCAGGATCCAGGCGACGAACCCCGTGAGCACGTAGAGGGCGCCGTGGGCGAAGTTGGGGAGCCGGCTCACCCCGTAGACCAGGGAGAACCCGAAGGCGATGAGGATCAGGCTCACGCTCTGGATGAACCCGTAGATGACGATGTCCATCGACCCTGCCTCGGTGGGGTGGGGGTGGAGGCGAGGGGGATGGGGGGAGGCGCCTCGACGCCTCTCCCCATCCAACGCTTCCTCACGCGTCGCGGTCTATTTCATCCACGGGGGCAGCTTGAGCTGACCGGCGGCGCCGGCATCGGGCCAGAACACCACCCGCTTGCCGTCCTGCCACTGGAACACGCCGGTCACCGCTCCCTCCTTGGGGTCCTGGGAGGGGATCACCTGGTGGGACTTCGGGTCGAAGCGGATGCGGCCGTACACGCCCTCCATGTCGATCCCCTCCAGCGCCTTCACCACCGCGTCGGGCTCCACGGTGCCGGCGCGCTCGATCGCGTCCTTGAGCGCGTAGACGGCCATGTAGCTCGAGCTCGCGCCGTATCCCTCGGGCTCCAGCCCCCACCTCTTGGTGTAGGCGTCGACGAACTTCATGGTCCAGGGGGTGATCGTCGCCGGCGCGTTGCCGCCGTTCACCACGTCCACCACGGCGTACTCGCAGTTTCCGTCGGAGGCCTTCCAGAAGCCGGGCTGCTCGCCCGCGGACATGAAGCCCATGGGCAGGCTCGTGAGGCGGAAGTTCTTCCACTGCTTCATGAGGATGGCGCTCTCGGGCATGTCCATCCAGATGAAGAGGACCTGGGCGTCCTCCTTCTTCGACTTGAGGAGACCGGGGGCGAAGTCGGTGTTGCCGGTGGGGTAGATCTCGTGGCCCACCACGTTGTACCCGTTCTTCTTGAGCAGCCCCTCGACCACCTCGCCGGCCTTCCGGGCGTGGGCCACGTCCTGGACCATGATGAAGACGCGGTCGAGCTTGTGGTCCGCCCGGATCTTGGCGAACACCGCCATGAGTTCCTTGGCCACCAGGTTCACGATGTCGTTGGAGATGCGGAAGGCGTACTTGTACTTGTCGTAGTTCTCCGCCACGGTCTTGGTGTAGGCCGGGGAGAGCACGCCGGTGGTCACGATGGAGACCTTCTTGTGCTGGCTGAGGAGGTCCATGACGGCCAGGGCCGCCTCGGAGCGCACCGGGCCGCCCACCAGGAAGTCCACCTGTTTCTGGAGGATCAGCTTCTCCACCGCCTTGATGGCGTCGTCCACCGGCACGCCGGGCTCGAGGTCGCGGGTGTCGATCACCTCGACCTCGAAGGGGCGCTTCTCGGAGCCGACCGTGACGCCGCCGGCCGCGTTGATCTCCTCCACCGCGAGTCGGATGCCCCGCTCCGCGGTCCAGCCGTACAGGAAGGCCGTGGCCAGGGGCGCGCCGAGCTTGATCGGCGCCGCCAGCGCGGGAGTCCCGGAGAGGAGCGCACCGGCTGCGAGGAAGGCGAGGGCACCGAACTTCGTGATTCCTCTCATG
>CAZGRT010000236.1:0-17788 GCA_964528225.1 uncultured Thermodesulfobacteriota bacterium
TCCCACGTCACACCCGCCGGAACCGATGGTGCGCCCCGCACGCGCCCTCGGAGCTTACCATACCGGCACCCACCGGCGACTCCGGTGTGCACCGGGACCCGAAGAGCCCGCACTGCTCGGGTTCGACGACCCCCCGGAGCACCCCGGCGCAAAGGCAACCGGGCGGCTCCCGCCCCTGGAAGTCCCGGCCGCGCAGGAATCGGCGGCGCGCGTCGTGGGCGGCGAACCGCTCCGCGATCTCGTAGCCGCTGCCCGGCAGGAGCCCCAGGCCCCGCCATGCCGTGTCGCGCAGGACGAAGACCTCGCCCAACGCCCCCATCGCCTTGACGTTGCCCTCGTCGCTGACGGCCCGCGGGTAGACGTTCTCCACCCGAGCCGCACCCTCCTCGGTCTGGGCAAGAAGGCGCAGCAGTCCTTCCAGGACGTCGTTCGGCTCGAATCCGGCCACGACGCACGGGACCCCGTACTCTTCGGCCACAGCACGATACGCTTGAGCCCCGAGGACCATGCTGGCGTGTCCGGGGCACAGGAACGCCCCTACCCGCACCCGGGAGTCGTCGAGGAGAGCCCGCATGGCGGGGAGGAGCGCCTTGTGGGCGGAAAGCACCGAGAAGTTCTCCACCCCCTCGGCCCGGGCCGTCTGCAGCGCCCAGGCGACCGTGGGGGCGGTCGTCTCGAACCCCAGCCCCAGGAGCACCACCTGGCGTCCCGGTTCTCGGCGGGCCAGGTCGAGGGCGTCCAGAGCCGAGTACACGACGCGCACGTCGGCTCCGGCGGTGCGTGCCTCGGCCAGCGTGGACGCCGACCCGGGAACCCGCACGGCGTCGCCGTAGGTGGCGAGGGTGACCCCGTGCTCCGTGGCCAGCGCCAGGGCTTCGTCGAACACCCCTGTCGGGGTGACGCACACGGGACACCCCGGGCCCGAGAGCAGCCGCACCCCGTCCGGGAGCATTCCCCTGAGACCCATCCGCGCGATCGCCACGGTATGGGTCCCGCACACCTCCATGACGGAGACGGGCGGACCCCTGTAGCTCTGGAGGCGGGAGAGAAGCCGCGCGGACACCCGGGCGTCCCGGGCCGCATCAGAAGGTGTCGTCATCCAGCGTGCTGCGGAACAGTTCGATGGTCTGACGGGCTTCTTCGGGGTCCACGCGGTGAAGCGCGAATCCCGCGTGCACGATCACGAAATCCCCGACCCCGCCCCTGTCCAGGAGGGAGATGCACACCGTCCGACGGGTGCCGCCGAAATCCACGACGGCCGTTCCGTTCGGCTCAACGGAGAGGATCTCACCCGGAATCGCGACGCACATGGGATTGTCCTGGGGGTATGAGGATCGCAGGAACCGGGAGCAGGAGAAGAAATCGCCCGTCACCGGCCACCCGTGGAGCGGCGGCCCGTCAGGAATCCACCCGGAACTTCAACTCCTTACCGACCTTGAAGAAGGGGAGCTTCTTCTCCGGCACCTGAATCTTCTCGCCGGTCTTCGGGTTCCTCCCGACGTAGGCGTCATAGCGCTTGTTCACGAAACTCCCGAACCCGCGGATCTCGATCCGCTCGTCGCGCAGGATCGCGTCCACGAAGGAGTCGAAGAAGGTGTTGACCGCCTCCTTCGCCGCCTTCATGGACAGCCCGCCGCTGTCGGCCAACCGGTTGATCAGCTGTGACTTGTTCATCGAGGCCTCCGACCCCCTGGTGGTCCCGCAAAACCCGGTGGTGCCCCCGGCAGGACTCGAACCTGCGGCACCAGGATTAGGAATCCTGTGCTCTATCCACCTGAGCTACGGGGGCCCGGCTTCCGCCGGGTGGATGCTAGGGGTCGAAATGGCGAAAGTCAAGGATTGTTTTAGGGAATTCGTTCATCCATGCTAACGGGAACCGTTCGAATTTCCCCGCGGGCCCCGACGAACCGGGGAGGCCGGAGGCCGGGCGCAGGACCCCCATGGTCGATCTGCACATCCACACGTCGTGTTCCGATGGTTCCCTGCCTCCGGTCGAGGTGGTGGAACGCGCCGCCGCGCGGAATCTCCGGGCCGTCGCCATCACGGATCACGACACGGTGGACGGCAACGCCGACGCGATCGCGGCCGGGCGCAGATTGGGGGTGGATGTGGTCCCCGGGGTCGAGATCTCGACCCATTGGGAGGGGACCACCTTCCACCTGCTCGGTTACGGCCTGCGTCGCCGCCCCGAACGGGTGCGGAGCACGTTCGCGTTCCTGGAGGAGAGCCGTCGCCAGAGAACCCCCCGGATGGTGGAGAAGCTCCAAGGCCTGGGGCTCGACGTCACCCTCGATGACGTCGTCCGGGAAGCCAACGGTTCCCTGATCGGGCGCCCCCACTTCGCACGGGTCCTCCTCAGAAAGGGTCTCGTCTCGACTTTCCAGGAGGCATTCGACCGCTATCTGAAACGCGGAGCCGCCGCCTACGTGCACAAGGAGAGGCTCTCCCCGGCTGCCGCCGCGGAACTCATCGGAGAGGCCGGGGGAATCGCGGTCCTGGCCCACCCGGGCCTGATCGACTCCGAGCGCCCGGGCTTCCTGCCCGAACTCCTTACCCACCTCACGGGTTTGGGACTGGCCGGGCTCGAAGCCCACTACAGCGGCCACTCGCCGGAGGAGACCGCGCGGTACGTCTCCCTGGCTCGCCAGAGGGGGCTCCTGGTCACCGGAGGGAGCGACTTCCATCGGCCGGGAGAGGGGGGCCCCGAGATGGGAACCGGATTCGGCGGCCTGCGCGTACCCGACTCCTGCTACGAGGAACTGGCGCGTCGCATCGCCGCCTTCGACCGAGCCGACGGCCGCCGTCAGGAGTAGCGCAGGCGCGCGGCCGCACCTCCCGCGGACCGTATGCCGTCGTGGTCCATCACCGTCACCACCTTGCCGTCGGCCGCCAGTACGCCGCGGACCAACTCCTCCCCGAGTTCTACCGCCTCCACGGCACCGGAGCAGTCCGGACACGCCTGCGGCGTGCGGCCGCCCATGGCCCCGCACCCCGGGCACTTCCACCCCTTCTCCCGGAGGCCTCTGTCGACGTAGAGGGTTCGGACTCGACCCCCTCGGACCGCCTGCGCGACCGCTTCGGGGCCGACCACCGCCCTCCCGGTCCCCAGGATCTTGCCCAGGAGTTCATCCGCGTCCCTTTGGTCCTCCTCCACCCGCGCGCTGCTCAGGGCCCTCAAGGCTTCGGAGTAAAGCGCCTCGGGAGGGAGGTTCGGATCGACGTTGAGGCGCGCGCGCACACACTCCTGGGCCCTCTTCGGCAGACAGGCCTCGAACGGGGCCAAGAGCTGGGAGGGCCCCGAGAGGGCCACACGTCCGATGCGCCGCTCGTCGATCCAGCGGATGAGGTGCTCGCAGAGCCGACGGAGGTTTCGGGTGAGGTGCTCGTCCACGTGTCGCTGATACCGCGCCTGGCTCCAGCCGCCCTGGTCGTGGCGGCCGGGGAATTCCTGGTCCTGAAATGAGAACTCCCGGCTCAGGCCTCCGAGCTCGAACTCCACGAGCCGCCCCCCGTTGCCGTTCACGAGGGCGAAGACGGACCGCTCTCCCGTGTGGGCCTGTTCCGCCGCAGGCCTGAGCACCGGACGGTCGGAGCAAACGAGAAGGTCCTCGAAGGGGATCTGGCTCCGCACGATCTCGTGCACCCCGAGCCCGGAGCAGGAGAACACCGCGACCCCGTCGCACGCCTCGTCCCATTCCCGATTCACCATTCCCCGGACGTACTGCTCCACCTTCTCCGCGTCCTCCCCCAGCGCCCGCTTCGAGTCGGCCGGGAGTTCCTCTGCCCGGGCAAGGCTCTCCTTGAGGCGGGTCTTGACGAAGATCCGAACTCTCTCTCTCTCTTTCTCACTGTCCCAACGGGTGTTCAGGTAGAGGCTCAGGAAGGGGGTGCTCGCGGCGGGGAGTCTGGCCAGGCGGTGCAATCTCTCGGATAGGTTCATCGCGTCCTCCTCGGCCGACGGTCTCGCAAGTGCGGGGACGGAACCCAAGGCTACGGCTGTCCCCCCCCCTGTCAAGCGGCCCACGCACCGCACCTTGCGGCGCGCCCTTCCCGCGGCGACAATCCAGGCACCGGAGGAGAGCGCCCCTCCGAAACGATGGGGGGCTGGCGGCCCCGAGCCCCGCTCCTCCCCGGCCAAGAGGAGGCCCGACCCATGGACGTCTACGCCCATCGCGGGGCTTGCGTAGTGTGGCCGGAGAACACCCTGGAGGCCTTCGGGGAGGCGATCGCCGCCGGGGCCGACGCCATCGAGACCGATTTGCGGCTCTCACGCGACGGAGCGATCGTCCTGGTGCACGACGAGGACTTCCTGCGCGTGGCCGGCGACCCGAGGCGCGTGGCGGACCTCACCTCGGAGGAAATCGGTACCCTGCGCGTGGGAGGTCGCTGCACCGTACCGCAGCTGGAGGAACTGCTGGAACTCGCCTCCGGGCGCCTGCGCCTGAACCTCGAGATCAAGGCACGGGGAGTGGGAGCCGCCCTGGCGCGCCGCCTCGGGACCCGGTGCGACGGGGTGCTGGTGACGTGTTCCGATCCCTCGGAACTGCGGGCCCTTCGCGCTCAGCGGCGCGGAGTCCCGGTCGGTCCGGTCCTGGAGACCCTGGGTGCCCGGGAGCGAGCAGCGGCGCGGAGCGAGGGGTGGGCGGCCGTGAGCCTCTCGGTGCAGGGGTTCGAGGAAGCGGCCCTGTCGTTCTGCCGAACGCAGCGCCTCGATCTGCTGCTGTGGGTGGTCAACGCCCCGGAGCGGGTGATAGACTTCGCCCGACTGGGCATCCACGGGGTGTTCTCCGACTGCCCCAGCACGGCCGTCGCGGCTCTTCGGCGACTGTCTTCACGCCGAGGCGATCTTGTCCCTTGAACCGACGCTGACCACCTTTGACGTTGCCGTGATCGGGGGAGGCATCACGGGCGCCGGAGTGGCACGCGACGCAGCCCTGCGGGGGCTTTCCTGTCTGCTCCTCGAGAAGGGCGACTTCGCCGCCGGGACTTCCTCCCGGACCACCCGCCTCGTCCACGGCGGGCTTCGCTACCTCGAGACCGGCGACCTCCACCTGGTCGCCGAGTCCCTCCGGGAGCGCGAACTGCTGCTCCGCATGGCGCCCCACCTCGTCCACCCGATCCCCATCCTCCTGCCCACCTACGAGGGCGATCGGCGTTCGCTGTGGAAGATCCGCCTGGGACTGCTCCTCTACGACGTCCTCAGCATGGGGAAGGGGACCCCTCACTACGGGGTTCTCGATCGCCGCACCGCACTGCGCAAGGTACCTTCCCTGAAGGAGGCAGGTCTTCTCGGTGCCGGCCTTTTCTACGACTACCAGATCCCCTTCCCCGAGCGGCTGGTGTTGGAGAACATCTTCTCGGCGCGTGAACACGGAGCCTACTGCCTCAACTATCACGAGGTGCAGAGCGTTTCCGAACATGCGGACGGGTTCCTCCTCAAGGTGCACGACAACCTGAGCGGCTCCCCCCACGTCTTCACCGCCCGCACCGTCGTGAACGCCGCGGGGCCATGGGCCGACCACGTGTGCGGCCTGTACCGGAAGGACCTGCGACGGAAGGTGCGACCGACCAAGGGCGCCCACATCGTGGTGGACGCCGATCTCGGCCACGCGGTGTTCACCGCCTCTCCGAAGGACGAGCGCCTCTTCTTCACGACACCGCTGGAGGGTCTCACGCTCGTCGGCACGACCGACACCTTCTGGGAGAGCACGTCCGAGGACGTCGCGCCCGACGAGGCCGACTGCGAGTATCTGCTGGAAGGACTCCGCAAGCTCATGCCCGGGCGGAACTTCGGGAGGTCCGACATCCTGTGGGGCTACGCGGGGCTCCGTCCCCTCGCCCTCACCGAGCGCAAGGGCGCCCCCTCCACCCTCACGCGCCGCCACGTGGTGCACAAGGAGGGACCCGGCGGGCGCTTCCTGACGATCGTGGGCGGCAAGTACACGACCTTCCGGAAGATGGCGGAAGACGTCGTGGATGCGGCTTGCCGCGCGCTGGGGCTCCAGCGCGGCTGCACGACGGACCGGGTACCCCTGTTCGGAGGAGGCCTGAAGGACCGGGTCATCTTCCGGGAGAACCTGTGCGAGTGCACACAACGCCTGCCCGATCTCCCCCGGGAGACGGTGGAGCACCTGGTGACCATGTACGGCAAACGCTGCTGCGACGTGATCGACATCGGGATCCAGAAGACGTACTGGCGGGAACCGATTCAGGAGGGCTATACGGACGTCAGGGCGCAAGTGGCCTACGCCGTGCGCCAGGAAGACGCTCACCACCTGGACGACGTGATCCTGCGCAGGCTGCGAATGTCCCTGAGCCTCGACCTCGGCCGCTCGGCCGCGGAACCCGTGGCTCGGATCATGGGGCAGGAACTCGGGTGGAGCGAACAGACGGTCGGTGCCGAGGTCGAGGCCTTCCAGGAGAGGCTCGCGTCGGAGATGGCCTTGGGCGGCCCCAACCCCAGGCGGGAGGCCCTCCGGGCAGGCAACTGAGCGTGGATGATTCGCGCCTCGCCTTCGCCGAACTGGCGGCCCGATCGGAGAGGCCCGTGGCCATTACCGGTGCGGGCGTGTCGGCCGAGAGCGGGGTTCCGACCTTCCGCGGGACCGGCGGCCTGTGGCGCAGCCACCGGCCCGAGCAGTTGGCGACTCCCGAGGCCTTCCGGGAGGATCCGTCTCTCGTCTGGGCGTGGTACGACTGGCGGCGGTCCCTCGTGGCGCAGGCCGCCCCCAATCCGGCCCATCGCTGGCTCGCGGAGTACGAGACCCGCAAGCCCGCCTTCCTCCTGATCACGCAGAACGTCGACGGACTTCACGCCGCAGCGGGAAGCACGAGGCTGGTCGAGATCCACGGGAACCTCTGGCGCACGCGGTGTACGGTGTGCCGAGGCGAGCGCGTCGATCGCCGCGTGCCCATTCCCCTTCTCCCGCACTGCGATCGGTGCGGAGGGCTCGAGAGACCTGCGGTGGTCTGGTTCGGGGAAGCACTCGATCCGGAGGACCTCAGCCGCTCGGCCCAAGCGCTGCGCGAGGCCGATCTGGTCATGGTCCTCGGGACTTCCGCCGTGGTATACCCGGTTGCCGGGTTTCCAGACCTCGCACGGAAGGCCGCGATCGTGGAGGTGAACCCGGAACCTACACCCCTCACGGCGCGTGCCGACCTCTCGGTGCGCGCGCCGGCGGGCTCGTTCCTAGCCTCCCTTGCGGGGGTGAAGCCCTTTCCGGCCGCTCCCATCGCCCCACAGGAGGAATCGCCATGAAGAAGGTCTGGGTAGACGACGAGTGCATCGCCTGCGGAACCTGCGTGGACCTGTGCCCCGAGGTCTTCGAGATGGAGGGGGATCTCGCCGTCGTGCTCTCGAATGCGGACCTCTCCCTGGACGACAAGATCGTCGAAGCGGCCGAGGCCTGCCCGGTGGAGGCGATTCACTACGAGGAGTGATGGGGGCCACGACGAGGCGGAGATCCCGCGTGCGGAAGACGCACGAGGTCGCTCCTCCGAGATCCGCGTTGCCGTGTTTCCACTCTTCCCGCGAACCGCTCCGCCCCCCGCGAATTCCGCGGGCTGCCGCGACCTGCGGAGACGCGGTTCCCCCGGATCGAGCAACGGCCTGTTCGCGCCTGCGCCATGGGACGGGGTGCCGGTCTCGACGTGCACGAACACCCCGCTTCCCGGGGCCTGGGCACCTTTCGCGACGCGGATGGGAAATCCGTCCCGACCCCGCCCCTCCGCAACCGCACTCCGCGTTCACGACACGGGTCCGCGCGACCCACGGGGCCGGCAGCGCCCGGCCTGTGGGTTTCCGCCCCGCCTCCTTCGGCCGGCGACGAGGGCACCCCGGGTCCGCCCTCCGGCGGACCGGCCAGCGCGGGGCTTCCCTGCCTTGAATTGAAGAGAATTCCGGTTATAATACGGGCATCACGCAAGAGGAGGTGAAACCATGTGCCAGAGTTACCGTAAAGCCTGTACCTGCGGGCAGAAGACTTCGGAGATCTTCTTTGGGAAGATGGTGTTGGACGAGGCGGCGGTACGTCAGGTGTACTGCCCTCAGTGCAGCTCCACGGTGGACGTCGACTCCCGGAGCATGGTGGAGGACAACGGGTGGATCCTGGAACTGGATCCGGAGGTCCTGGAGGCCTTTGCGCCCCGCATGGAGATGAGCCCCAGTTCGGTCACGGCCGAGAAGGTCTTCGACGGGGAGTACGTTACCTGGGTTGGGTTCAGCCCCGAGGACAACGCCCAGAGGGCAAAGGAGAGGGAAGAGATCGCGAAGCGCGCGGGAAGCGATCCCCGCGCCCACTTCGAAGCCCTGAAGACCTGGGCGGTGGAACGGGAGAAACGGTTCTACGAGGAGGGGTGGAGGAAGGCGTTGCAGAAGCGGGAAGCGCACAGCCACTGAGTGCCGGGAACTCCCGCTCGTCTCTACTTGACAGGGAACGCTTCCCCTGTAGGTTCACCGGCGTTGACGACCTCCCCTGCACGGCGCCCGAGAAGAGGGAGCCTGAAAGGAAGAGAACGATGAAGAAGCTGCTCGTGGCATCCCTGGCCCTGTCGCTCGCCGCCGCGTTCTCGGTCCTCCCGTCGGGGGCACAGGAGGATCCGGGCAAGTCCCTCTTCGAGACGAAGTGCGGCATCTGCCATAGCCTGGACCGCCCCAAGGCCAAGAAGAAAGACCGCGCGGGGTGGGAAAAGACCGTGATGCGCATGAAGAACGCCAACGGGTGCCCGATCACGGACGACGAGGCCAAGGCCATCATCGACCATCTCGCGAAGAACTACGCTCCCTAGGCGAAGCGGACGATCCGGCTCCAGGACGAGGCGGCCCCAGGGCCGCCTCGTCTCGTCTCCACCGCCCGCACTCAGAGTCGCGCCGGGTCCTCCAGGAGTTCCGCGACCTCTCCCAGGAAACGAGCGGCGAGGACTCCGTCCACGACCCGGTGGTCGCACGAGAGAGTCAGGTTCAGGACGTCGGCGGGCACGACTCTCCCATCCTCCACGACCGGTGCGGGTCTCACCGCCCCCACGGCCAGCGTCATGGCCGACGGCGGGTTTATGATGGCGCTGAAGCTCTCAACGCCGAAGCCTCCCAGGCTGGATAGCGTGAACGTGGCGTTCGCCCGTTCCTCGGGCTTCAACTGGCCCTGCCTCGCCCTCTCCACGAGCCTGCGGGCCCCGTCCGCGATCCAGGCCAGGTCCTTTCCCTGAGCGCCGCGCAGCACTCCCACGACCAGCCCGGCGTCCGTCTGGATGGCGAGCCCTAGGTTCGTCACCTTCCACCGGATCCAGCGGCCGCGGTCATAACTGCGGTTCGCCTCCGGGAAGGCCTCCAGCGCCAGAGCGCACGCTCGAAGGACCAGATGGGTCACCGTGACCCCCTCGCCTGCCTCCTCCCTCCGCTTGCGGAGGGCGTCGGCCCGGACCGTCCTGGCAACGTAGAAATGGGGGATCACGTGCTTGCTCGCCACCACCCGGCGCACGGCCGCCTTCTGGTAGAACGTGACTTCCTCGACCTCGGCCTCTCCCTCCGCAAAGGTCACGGGGGCCAGCGCTTCGTCGGCCCGCTCCACCCGGGCCGGCGCGACGCGGGAGACGGAAGCGACAGGCGCCGCCTCCACGTCGGCCGTGGTGATCCGCCCCTCGGGGCCGGTCCCCCGAAGGCCGGTCAGATCCACCCCCTTCTCCCTGGCGAGCCTGCGCGCGCGGGGGCTGGCCTTCAACCCGGTCGGTGCAATGCCCCGGGCGGTCCCGGACGGCACCTGCGGCTTCGCGGGAGGCTCCGGGCGGGGTGAGTGCTTCCCGCCCCGCTCGGCGAGCGGGTGGGCACCGGGCAGGGGCACCTCGTCCGGTGCTCCGGCCCGCAGGCGCCCGGCATCCCCCGCCTCCGCACCACGGCGACCCTGCGGCTCCGGAGCAGCAGGGGCCGCCGCTTCCGAGACCCCCGCCTCCGCTCCCCTGGTCGCACCCTGGCCCCCGGGTTCGGGGGGCGGCCCCTCGGCCTCCGGCTCCCCGGAGACGGTCGGCTGCGTCGACTCCGCCCCACCGGCGATGCGGGCGATCACCTCCCCTACCGCCGCCACGTCTCCGTCCCGCCGCACGAGTTCGGCCACGACCCCGGAGCGGAAACTCTCCAGTTCCATCACCGCCTTGTCGGTCTCGATCTCGGCGATCACGTCGCCCTCGCCCACGCGATCCCCCACGGCCACCTTCCAGGAGACGATGCGCCCCTCCTCCATCGAGTCCGTCAGCTTGGGCATGGTCACTTCGAACGGCATGCAACACCTCCTACAGGTCGACCGTGCGCCGCGCGGCGGCGACGATCGCGGGAACGTCGGGGATGCAGGCCTGCTCGAGGTTCCGAGCGTAGGGTGCCGGGACGTCCTCCCCGGAGACCCGGGCGATGGGCGCCTCCAGTTCCCAGAACACCCGATCGCACAGTCCCGCCACCACATCGGCCCCGATCCCGCACCTCGGCCAGCACTCCTCGACGACCACGGCCCGCCGCGTCTTGGCCACCGACGCGGAGAGGGTTTCCCAGTCGAGCGGCCTGAGGCTGAGGAGATCCACCACCTCCGCCGAGATCTCCTCCTGCTCCAATTCCTCCGCGGCCCGTGCTGCCAGACCGGCCATGCGGCCGTAGCCGACCAGGGTCACGTCCTCCCCTTCCCGGAGCACTTCCGCCCTCCCCAAAGCCAGGGGCCCCTGGTCCTCCGCGACATCGCCCTTCTCGTTGTAGAGGCCCTCGTGCTCCAGGAACATGACCGGGTCGTCGTCGCGGATGCTCGCGATCAGGAGGCCCTTGGCGGTCCGCGGGGTCGACGGGCAGACGACCTTGAGTCCGGGGAAATGGGTGAACACCGCCTCGAGGCTGTGGCTGTGCTGCGCGCCCAACTGGTGCCCTCCTCCCCCCGGGGCCCGCAAGGTCACCGGCATCGGCGTCTGCCCTCCGAACATGAAGTACATCTTCGCCAGGTGGTTCACGATCTGGTCGAACGCCACCAGGGCGAAGTTGACCGTCATCAACTCGGCGACCGGACGCAGCCCGGCGAGGGCCAGACCCAAGGCGGTGCCCACGATCGCCGCTTCGGAGATGGGCGTGTCGAGGACCCGACCGGGACCGAAGTCCTTCAGGAGCCCCTGGGTCACCTTGAAGGATCCCCCGTACTCCGCCACGTCCTCTCCGAAGAGCAGGATGTCCGGGTCCCTCGCCATCTCCTCCCGGAGGGCCTGATTCAGGGCTTCGCGGTAGGTGATCACCGGCATCTCAACTCCCTCCCGCCCAGACGAACCGTTTCGCTTCCTCGAGGGTCAACTCCCGCCCGGCCTCGGCCCGGCTCACCGCCTTCTCGACCTCCTCCCGCACGGCCGAGTCGATCCGGTCGAACTCCTCCTCCGGCACCTCGAAATCGTGGCGGATCTGCGCCCGCACCTTCTGGAGCACGTCGCGCCCCCGCCAGAACTCCACCTCCTCCCTGGAGCGGTAGGTCGCGGGATCGCTCATCGAGTGCCCCCGGTAGCGGTAGCACAGAGCCTCGACGAACGTGGGTCCGTCGCCCCGCCGGGCCCGCGCCACGGCCCGCTTCGCGACCGCCACCATCTTGAAGAAGTCCATCCCGTCCACCCGCTCGGTCTCCATCCCGTACACGGAAGCCTTCCGCGCCAGGTCTCGCTCCGCGCTCGAGCGCTCCAAGCTGGTCCCGATCGCGTACTCGTTGTTCTCGCACACGAAGACGACGGGTAGCTTCCAGAGGCCGGCCAGGTTGAGTGCCTCGTGGTAGGCGCCCTGGTTGGTCGCCCCATCGCCGAAGAAGCACACGACCACCTGGTCGCCCCCCCGGTACTTCACTCCCAACCCGAGACCGACCGCGATGGGGCATTCGCCCGCGACGATCGCGTACCCGCCGTGGAAGCGCCGCTCCCGGTCGTAGAGGTGCATGGAGCCGCCCAACCCCCTGCAGCATCCGTCGGCGTGCCCGTACAGTTCGGCCATGACCGCCCCGGGGTCCGTCCCGCGCACCAGGAGGTAGACGTGGTCCCGGTAGCTCCCGAGCACGTGGTCGTCCTCCCGCAGCGGCCAGAGCGCCCCCACGGCCACCGCCTCCTCTCCCGTGTAGAGGTGGCAGAAGCCTCCCATCCTCCCCTTCTGGTACAACTCGGCCACCTTCGTCTCGAAGGTCCGGGCCAGCCGCATCCGGCGATACGCCTCCAGCACTTCCTTTCGATTCATCGAGCCTCCCGCCTCTGTGTCCACCGGATCCCGCGCAGGCCCCTGCCCTGCCCG
Source organism: uncultured Thermodesulfobacteriota bacterium (assembly GCA_964528225.1). Lineage (GTDB taxonomy): Bacteria > Desulfobacterota > Deferrisomatia > Deferrisomatales > JACRMM01 > CAZGRT01. The sequence goes on from CAZGRT010000236.1 coordinate 12,278, forward strand.
CGGCGCGGACCGTGCGTCCGCTAGCCGGTCCGCCAGGTGCTACTCCGTATGGGGCCCGCGGGGACGGGACCGAGGGGTCCACGCGGCGCGCCCCGCACGGCCCCGGGGCACCGGATCTACGTGCGAATCATGATCAGGAGCATCTTGAAGCGCTTCTCGGCACGCAGCGCGTGGGGCACGCCCGCGGGCATGATCACCAGATCGCCCGCCCGCGCCCGGACCTCCTTCCCCCCGATGGTGATCAGAGCCTCTCCCTCCACGATCTCCACCGAGGCGTCGAACGGGGCGGTGTGTTCGCTCAGCCCCTGACCGACGTCGAAAGAGAAGAGCGTGAGGGTGCCGGCCTTCCGGTCGATGAGCGTCCTGCTCACCACCGCCCCGTCGGCGTACGAGACGTGATCGGCCAGTGGGATCGCGACTGCCTTGGGGGCTTCTGAAGCCATCGGCATCCTCCCGGGACACGGACCGAGTTCGCTGGACCGCCCCAGGGTAACGCCGGCTCCCCGGAGAGCAACCCGCGGTAGCCGGCGGGCGCCGGGCCGAAAACGTCGAGCGGGCCGCCCTGGGGCGGCCCGCTCGACGAGGAGAGGAGGAAGAGAGGAGGTGGCGCTCGCTCGCCACGAACCCCGTATCGTCCGTTCCGCCCCGCCCCTTGAATCCGAACGGCCCGATTCAACGCCTCCAGTACCAGGGAGCCCCGGACCACCACGGATAGGGCGGATACCACGGGTGCCAGGCGTCGTAGTAATACTCCCAGTAAAGGCGATCGTAGGGCGGCCTCGTCCAGAGGTGGACCTCCACGCCGTCGATCAGCACGTAACGATATCGGGTCTCCCCCACGGGCTCGGTCTGCGTTCCCGCCACGACCCCCGCCACCGTCACCTCCCTGCGCGGCGCGAACGGCACGGGATCGAGATAGCGCGGGAACCGCGCGATGAACCTCCCCTCGCTCAGGGAATCGAGCTTCGGGCGCTCGGAGACGTCGAGGGGTCTCTGCAGGATCACCAGGTGGGTCTCGTCGCCCTTGTTGCGGGTCTCGATGATCTCCCCCCCGAGGATCACCGTACGCCCGCGGAAGGACTCCGGGGCCTCCCGCAGCTCCGAGAACCCCTCGAGACGCACCGCGACCTCGCGCACCTCCCGGGAGATCACCCCGCAGGCCGCGAAGACCAGAATCGCCGCCAGCACGCCCCCTGCTCCGCGAACGCCCATGCTCCCGACTCTCTCCTCCCCCGGCATCCCGGTCGGCCCCCCTCGCCGCACAGACTAACACCCCGAACCCGGCCTCGCCACGGCACCAGACACCGCGCGGATGCGCGACCTTTCCCTTGGAAGGGCGAGCAGGATCGGCTAGGCTGGCGCCTCACTCGACGCGGCAGGCCCATGATCCGCGAACTCCTCGAAGAACAGGAAGAGCAGACGCTCCACCCCCGGGCGACGCGGTCTCGTCAGACCCGCGGTCGCGATCGCCCCGAACCCGAGTGCGACATCCGGCCGGCGTTCCAGCACGATCGGGACCGCGTGCTCCACTGCAAGGCGTTCCGCCGGCTCAAGCACAAGACCCAGGTCTTCCTGGCGCCCGCCGGCGACCACTACCGCACGCGCCTGACCCACACGCTCGAGGTGAGCCAGATCGCCCGGACCATCGCCCGGGCCCTGCGCCTCAACGAGAGCCTAACGGAGGCGATCGCGCTGGCCCACGACCTGGGGCACACCCCGTTCGGCCACGCCGGCGAGGCGGTGCTCGCGCGACTCCGGCCGGGCGGATTCCACCACGCGCGGCAGAGCCTCCGGGTGGTGGAAGTGCTGGAGCGCGACGGCAAGGGCCTCAACCTGACCCGGGAGGTCCGGGATGGGATCGTCTTCCACACGAAGGGAAAGGGAGAGATCCTTCGGACCGAGGCCACGCTGGAAGCACAGGTCGTGCGCGTCGCAGACCTCATCGCCTACCTCAACCACGACGTCGACGACGCCCTGCGCGCCGGGGTGATCCGCCCCGAGCAGATCCCGCCCCACGTGTTCTCCACCCTGGGCGGCACCCACGGCCAGAGGATCGACGCCATGGTCCGCGACGTCATCCGAGAGACGCTCTCCCGCGACCTCGAAGCGGTCGCGATGGGAACGGAAACGCACCAGGCCGCGGTCGAACTGCGCAGCTTCCTCTACGACCGCGTCTACGAGAACCCCACCGTGCACGGCGACTTCGTGAAGGCGAGCAAGATCCTGGAGGAGCTGTACGACCGGTTCCTGGAAGCACCGGAATGGTTTCAGGAAACCCTGGCGCAGAGGATTCCCGGGGCCCCCGTGGAGGACCTGGCGTCGGACTTCATCGCGGGGATGACCGACCGCTACGCACTGGCGCTCTACGAGTCGATTTTCATGCCCCAGCCGTGGAAGATTCTCTAGATTCGCTTGAGTTGCCGCCCCTGCGGCCGAAAAGAGCACCCGAACCCGAGCCCTGTTTCCCTCGACGAGGAGGTCGATATGCCGAGGAGCGTGCTCGTAGTCGACGATAGCTCCACCGTGCGGGACGCCGTGAGATTCGCCCTGGCCGGCGAGGAATGGACCGTACACAGCGCAGCGGACTCGGAGGCGGCCCGCGAAGCGGTCCGCTCCTCGCCCCCCGACGCCATCCTGTGCGACGTCTCTCTGGGGGACGAAGACGGCTACGAGGTGTGCCGCAGCCTCCGGTCCCTCCCGGACCGGAGCGCGATCCCCGTGATCATGATGGGCGGGCGGGTGAGCGAGGGACTGGCCACCGCGGTCGGCGCCGCCGGCATGCTGACCAAGCCCTTTGCCTCGGCCGAATTGCTCGACGCGCTGGAGGCGAGTCTGGAGTCGCCGACCCTGGGGCTCGAACTCGAGGAAGTCACACTCCCTCCGGAGGAGGGCGCCGCCGAAGCGGCCGCCGGCGACACCGTCGAGGTCATCGACCTGTCGAACCAGGACGAGTTCGAGGAGTTCGAGCTCCTGGAGGATCTGGAACCCGTAGAGGCCAGCGCCTCTGCGGAGACCCCGGAGGAAGGCGGCGGCGATGCCTTCGCCGATTCGCGAACGCCGGGTTTCGAACTGGAGACGACCTCGTACGCCGGAGCCGGGGGCGGGGGCGAGCCCACTGCGTACGGGGACGCCGACCTCCCGTCGGTGGACCTGGGCTCCGACGAGGCGGAACCGGAACCCTCCCCCCTCGGCGGGAACGAGGGAACCGGCGCCGACGAGGCCGAGGATCTCGAGACCGGCGGGCGCTGGGGGGAAGCCACGACCACCCGGGGGGCGGAACCGGAAGGGGACCTCCTGGGAGACATCGACCTGGAGGGATTCGCGACCGCGGAGCCTTCCCCGCCAGCGACGGGTTCGGCGGAGGCGGCCGGGCAGAAGCCCATCTCCTCGGGAGCCGATGAGGCCGCCGGGGACTCCGAGCTCGTCGAACCCACCTCCCACAGCGGGAAGATCGAGGCAGAGCCGCCGCCCGCACCCGGTGGACCGGCGGAGGAGACGGAGGATGAGTTCTACGCCTGGGCTTCGGGCGAACCGGAGGCCGGAGCGGCGGGAGAAGAGGAGGGGGAACCCTGCGGCGAACCCCTCGAATTCCGGACGGAGGCCGTGGGCGAGCCCTGCGGCGGGGCGACGGAGCTGCCCGGCGAGACTGCGGAGCTCGAGCCGTCCGAGGCCGCCCGAGAAGACCAGGCCGAGTCCCCCGCGGCCGCGGAGCCGACGGAGACGGATCCCACCTGGGCCCACCCGGAGCCCACGCCCGCGCCCGGGGTCCCCTGGGACCTCGCCGGCGTGGATCCGGAACCCCTGGCCAACGTCATGGCGACCCGGGTCGAAGAGGCGGTGCGCGAGGCCCTGCAGGAGAATCTCGCTCCCGACAAACTGGCTCCCGTGGTCGAGGCGGCCGTGGAGCGGGTCGTGTGGCAGGTGGTCCCCGAACTGGCCGAGCGCCTGATCCGGGAGACGATCGAGAAGCTCCGCCAGGAGCCTCCCGACGCGTGATCCGCATCCCCTGGGACCCCGGGGGAAGGGCCGGAAGCGGTCCTTCCCCCGTCTGCCCCTGCCGGTAGTCCTACCTCGCCGCTCTTCCAGTCAGTTCCCCCGCCCCTTGCCAGGCCCGCCCGCGCCTCCGTACACTTGGGATTCCTTTGCCTCCGGGACACCGTTCCCGGCTTTTCCCGAGGGACGAGAGATGAGCGACGCACCGCAGATCGGGACATACGACCCGCGTTCCATCGAGGACAAGTGGTACCGGCGCTGGCTGCAGGACCATCGCTTCCACGCCGAGCCCGGCTCCCCGTCCCCCGCCTTCTCCATCGTGATCCCGCCCCCCAACGTCACGGGCAACCTCCACATGGGGCACGCGCTCAACAACACCCTCCAGGACGTCCTCGCGCGCTACAAGCGGATGGACGGCTTCGAGGTCCTCTGGATGCCGGGAACCGACCACGCGGGCATCGCCACCCAGAACGTCGTGGAGCGCATGCTCGCCAAGGAGGGGACCACCCGGGAGAACCTGGGCCGCGAGGCGTTCGTGGAGCGGGTCTGGAAATGGCGAGAAGAATCCGGGGGCACGATCATCCACCAGCTCAAGCGCCTGGGGGCGTCCTGCGACTGGGATCGGGAGCGCTTCACCATGGACGATGGGCTCTCCCGCGCCGTCCGGGAGGTGTTCTGCCAGCTCTACGACGAGGGCCTCGTCTACCGGGGCGATTACATCACCAACTGGTGCCCGCGGTGCCACACGGCCCTGTCGGACCTGGAGGTCGAGCACGAGGACGCGGAGGGCCGCCTGTGGCACCTCCGGTACCCGTTCCGGGACGGTTCCGGCGAAGTGGTCGTGGCCACCACCCGGCCCGAAACCATGCTCGGGGACACCGCCGTGGCCGTCCACCCGGAGGACGAACGCTACCGGGACCGGGTCGGGCAGGTTCTCGTGCTTCCGCTCGTGGGCAGGGAGATGCCCCTCATCGCCGACCCGGCCGTGGACCCCGGGTTCGGCACCGGAGCCGTCAAGGTCACCCCCGCCCACGATCCCAACGACTTCGCGATGGGCCTCCGCCACGGGCTTCCCCAGGTCGCCGTCATCGGGAAGGACGGCTCCATGACCGAGGCGGCCGGCGAGCGCTACGCCGGCCTCGACCGCTACGAGGCCCGCCAGCGGGTTCTCGCGGACCTCGAGGCCCAGGGCGCCCTCCTCCGGGAGGAGAAGCACGGGCACGCGGTCGGGCATTGCTACCGCTGCCACACCGTGATCGAGCCCCTCGTGTCGCGCCAGTGGTTCGTGAAGATCGAACCCCTGGCCCAGGCCGCCCTGGAGGCCGTGCGCCAGGGCAGGACCCGCATCGTCCCGAGCCAATGGGAGAAGACCTACTACCACTGGATGGAGAACATCCGCGACTGGTGCATCTCGCGCCAGATCTGGTGGGGCCACCGGATCCCGGCCTTCACCTGCGCCGCCTGCGGCGAGCTCACCGTGGCCCGGACCGACCCGGCCGCGTGCCCGAAGTGCGGCTC
>CAZGRT010000237.1:0-2567 GCA_964528225.1 uncultured Thermodesulfobacteriota bacterium
GCAGCCCAAGAGCTTGTTGAGGCCCATCCGGCCGATGCAGCCCTGGTTGTCGCCGATGCAGTAGCGGATGTCCTCGAGCTTGCCCTCGAAGGCCTTCTTCGGGAGGTAGGGGTCGCAGATGAGCGCCCGGCACATGCCCACGATGTCCGCCTGGCCGTTGGCGAGGACCTTCTCCGCCCTGACCGGGTCGTTGATGCGGCCCGTGCAGAAGACCGGGAGCTTGATCTTCTCCCGGATGCCGGCCGCGAGCGGAATCGTGTATCCGAGCGGCGTGTGCATCGACCCTTCCACCAGGTACAGGTTGAAGAAGGTGCCGATGGAGAGGTCCATGAAGTCGATCAGGCCGGTGGCCTCGAACCGCCCGGCGATCTCCTGGATGTCGGCCAGGTTGAGCCCGCCCCAGGGGATCATCTCGTCGGCGCACAGGCGGATGCCCACCGTGAAGTCCTTGCCCACGGCCTTGCGCACCGCCTCGATGAAGAGCACCGGCGCCCGCATGCGGTTCTCCAGGCTGCCGCCGTACTCGTCCTGGCGCCGGTTGGTCAACGGCGAGAGGAACTGGCGGGCGAGGCTGGAGTGCCCGTACTGCAACTCGATCCCGTCGAAGCCTCCCTCTCGGGCGTGGACCGCGCTCTTGGCGAAGTACCGGGCGACGTCCTCGATGTCCTCCGGCTCCATCTCCTTGGGAGTCTCCCGGAACAGGACGTCGGGCACCGGGCTCGGCGCGAAGACCGGGAGCCTGGAGATCGTGCCGTCGCACTGCTGACCGTTGTGGTTGAGCTGGGCGAAGATCTTGCCGTCGAACTGGTGCACGTAGTCGGTGATCTTCCGAAAGCCCGGCACCACCTCGGGGTGGAAGACCTCGATGAGCTTCTCGTAGGCCCGGTCCGTTGGGTGGACGCTCATCTCCTCGGTGATGATGAGGCCGACTCCCCCCTTGGCCCGCTCGCCCCAGTAGTACATGTGGCGCTCGCTCGGGAGGCAGTCCACCGCGAAGTTCGTGAGGTGGGGCTGGAACGAAAGGCGGTTCTTGACCTCCACTCTTCCGAGTTTCTTGGGCGAGAACAGATACTGGAACATCATGGGCCGGTCTCCTCCGGAAGGCTCACGCCACCGCGCGGCGTCGGGACGCCGCGAGCGCGGGGGAATCGGGAGCCGCCTCGGGCTTCGGCAGGGAGGTCACGCAGCGCACGAGGCACTCCGGGTCTCCGCCGTCGATTCCCTGGCGCATGTGGTAGGCCACGGCCGGGCACCCGCCGTGGCATCGGTCGAATCGGTGACAGTCCTCGCAGGACCGGATCCGGAGCCTTCGGAAGGAGGCGAACACCTCCGAGGCGTCCCAGATGTCCTGGAAGGACCCGTCCCGCAGCGAGCCCGCTTCGAACTCCGGGTTCTGCAGGAACGCGCAGGGGTAGACTCCGCCTTCGGGGCCCACGCAGCAGGTGAGCTTGGCCGCCCCGCACAGGTTGAGCCCGAGCCCCTGGCGCTCCTGCGCCGTCAAGGAGAAGAAGCTGTCCCCGGTTCGCACGTCGCCCCGGGCCCCCAGCCACTCGGAAAAGGCGATCAACTGCTCGGCCGAGGGGCGGAGCTCGTCCCAGTGCAGGGCGCCCCGCCCCGACGGCCGGAAGCGGCTCACCCGCAGCGACACGCCGAGGGAGGCGGCGAGCCGGTGGAGTTCCGGGATCTCGCCGGCGTTCTCCGCCGTCAACACCGTGTTGATGCTCGTGGGGATGGGGCTCCGGCCCAGGAGCCGGAGAGCCAGCACCGCCGCGTAGTAGGTGCCCGCGCCCCGCAGCGCGTCGCAGGTGAGGCGGTTGGCGCCGTCGAGGCTCACCTGCACCGCGACGAGCCCCGAGCGCGAGAGCCGCTCCACCCGGGCCGCGTCCAGCAGGGTCCCGTTGGTGGAGATGCAGGTGACCATGCCCCGCTCGTGGCACGCGGCGAGGATGTCCTCGAAGTCGGGCCGCAGGAAGGGCTCGCCGCCCCCGAAGTTCACCTGGAACACCCCGGCCCGGTCCAACTGGTCGACGAGGTCCAGGGCCTCGGCCTTGGAGAGCTCGCGCCCCGCCGGCTGCCCCGAGGCCGACAGGCAGTGCCGGCACCGGAGGTTGCACGCCAGGGTCACCTCCCAGGTGAGGTTCACGGGGGCCCGCAGGCCCTGCTCAACAAACCGGTTGCTCACGCAGGAAACCCTTCTCCACGAGGGTCGAGAGGAGCCGGCCCAGGGCATCTCCGACCCGGGGGCCGGCTCCTTCTTCGTCTGTGAGGGCCACGCCCCGCTCCAGTTCTGCCGGGTCCAGCAGGTCCCCGGTCTCGGCGAAAAGGAGCCGGGGGCCGCGCAGATCGTAGAACAGGAGCCCGAAAGCCTCCCGGCGCACCCGGCACGCCGGGTGGAGGGCGTAGCGCACGGTCTTCACGCTCAGTACACGCCGCAGATGCCGTCGATGGCGAGTTCCTCGATGGCGATCTCCTCGAGGATCTCGGGGCTCTCTTCCACGGGTTCCGCTTGAGGCGTGTCACACTTGCGAATGTCTTCCATGGGTGTCTCCCTTCTCGTGGGGATGGTT
>CAZGRT010000238.1:0-10471 GCA_964528225.1 uncultured Thermodesulfobacteriota bacterium
GGCATCCTGGCGGGCAACCCCCGGCAGGTGGGCGAGCCGGAACTGGAGCGCCTCGACGACCTCTTCCCCGGGGGCTGAGTCGTGGCGGTGGGCACGCTCGGATCCGAAGGGCCGCTGCGCCTGCTCCTGGTGTCCCGGGACCCGGGGCTCGGCGACGTCCTTGCGTCCGCGGCGCGCCGGGCTGGGTACGGAAGGCCGGTCGAGGTCAAGCGGGTGGCGCCGGAGGGCGCCGAGGAATCCTCCGCGGGTCAGGGGCGCTGGGACTTCGTCCTGGCGGATGCGCGGGGCGGGGACGCCGGTCTCCTGGAGCGGTTCCGCCGCACGTGCGAACTCACCCCCGTCGTCTTCCTGACGGCCGGCCCGGAGGTTCCCGCGCCAGAGAGGCCGCCCGCGCTCACGGATTACGTAACGCAGGACGAGTTCACCCCGGCGCTCCTCGCCCGGTTGATCCGGCACATGGTCCGGCTGCAGCACAGCGAGCTCCGACGTCGCGACGCCCGGCGGTCCGTCCGGATGAACCGCTCCCAGTTCCACAGCATCATCGAGAAGAACGCCGACGCGATGGTGATCGTGGACCTGGAGGGGCGTGTGCGCTTCGCCAACGCGGCCGCGGGGTGCCTGTTCGGCCGGCCTCCGGAAGAGATCCTGGGCACCCACTTCGGCTTCCCCGTGTCGGGAGGCGAGACCGCGGAGCTGGACGTGGTCCGCCCGGGGGGGGAGGGCACCATCGCGGAGATGCGCGTGGTGGACACCGAGTGGGACGGGCAGCCCGCCCACCTGGCGAGCCTGCGGGACGTGACGGACCGCAAGCGCACCGAGGAGGCCCTGGCCTGGGAGGCGGCCTCGAAGGGCGCCTTGGCGGAGTTGTCGCGGGCCCTCGTGACGGACAAGAGCATGGAGGAGATGTCCGCCCTCGTCCTCGACCACGTCCAGCGGCTGACCGGCAGCCCCCACGGGTTCGTCGGGTACATCGAAGAGGAGTCGGGACACCTGGTGTGCCCGACCATGACCCGGGACGTCTGGGACTCCTGTCGGGTGCCGGACAAGAGCGTTGTGTTCCACGAGTTCCGGGGCCTCTGGGGGTGGGCGCTCCGGAATCTCCTGCCGGTCGCGTCCAACGCGCCGGAGCAGGACCCGCGTGCGGAGGGGGTGCCCGAAGGTCACGTGGCGATCCGGCGGTTCCTGGCGGTGCCCGCGGTCGCGGGGGAAGAGCTCGTCGGCGAGATCGCGCTCGCCAACGCGGACTGCGATTACGGGGCGCGGGAACTCGCCCTCGTGGAGGGCATGGCGTCGCTCTACGCCCTGGCCGTGCAGAGGAAGCGGGCCCACGACGCGCTGGAGCGGGCGAAGGAAGAGGCCGAGCGGGCCAACAGCGCCAAGAGCGAGTTCCTCGCCAACATGAGCCACGAGGTCCGCACCCCGATGAACGGGATCGTGGGCATGCTGGGCCTCCTGGAGGAGGCGCCCCTGGACGGTGTGCAGCGGGACTACCTGGCCGCCGCGCGGGACTCGGCGCTCACCCTGCTCCGCATCATCGACGACATCCTCGACTTCTCGAAGATCGAGGCGGGGCGGCTGGACCTGGAGGAGGCCGACGTCGACGTGCACGACCTCGTGGAGGGGACGGTCCGGAGCTTCGCGGTGGAGGCCCGCCGGAAGGGCCTGGAGCTCGAGGCCTCCGTGGCGCCCGAGGTCCCCGAACGGGTCCGGGGGGACCCGGGACGGCTCCGTCAGGTGCTCGGCAACCTGCTGGGAAACGCGGTCAAGTTCACGGAGAGCGGGAGCGTGCGGCTCCGGGTCGCCCCGGCCGGCGGCCGTCCGGAGGACCCGGGGTGGTGCCGGGTGCGCTTCGTCGTGGAGGACACCGGCCCCGGCATCCCCGCGGAGAAGCGCGGTCTCCTCTTCGAACGGTTCAGCCAGGTGGATTCCGGGACCCGGCGGCGCCACGGCGGCACCGGGCTCGGGCTCGCCATCGCCCGCCGGCTGGTGTGCGCCATGGGGGGGGAGATCGGCGTGGAGAGCGAGGAGGGCGCCGGCTCGCGGTTCTGGTTCGAGGTGCCCTGCGCCTCGGCGCGAGAGGCCCGGTCGCCGAGGCCCCGCGTGAACGGGCTCCGCGTGCTCCTGGTCCACCCCCCGGGCCCGGTGCGGGAGTCGCTGGTCGAGGCCCTGTCGGAGTGGGAGATCCCGGTCAGCCTGGCGGCGAGCCCCGAGGACGCCCGCAGGGGCGCCCGGGAGGCCCGGGGGGCGGGAGAGGCCGTCGGCCTGCTCCTGGTCGGGCTCGAGGAGGCCTGGGAAGACCCGCGGAGGGTGGCGACGCAGTTCCGCGGGGACCCTGCCTTCCAGGGGGCGCCTGTGGGGCTCCTGTTGTCGTCCACCGCGGCGGAGGATCCCCGCGTCCCGTGCGGCGAGTCGTGGGTCGCCGGTTGCCTGGAGGCCCCCTTCACCCGGAGCAGGCTCCGGAGGTTCCTGGAGCAGCTGGCGGGCGCCGACCCCAGCCTCGAGGGGGGAGCCCCCCGTGCCTCGTCGTCCGACGATGCCCTTCGGGTGCTGCTGGTGGAGGACAACGAGGTGAACCGCCTGCTCGCCGCAGCGCTCCTCGGGAGACGGGGTTGGACCGTGCGGGAGGCGGCGAACGGCAGGGAGGCCCTGGCAGCCCTGGAGGCCGAGGAGTTCGACGTCGTGCTGATGGACGTCCAGATGCCGGACCTGGACGGTCTCGAGGCGACCCGGATCCTGCGGGAGCGGGAGCGGGAGCGGGGCGGCCACGTGCCGGTGGTGGGGCTCACGGCCCACGCGATGAAGGGCGACCGGGAGCTGTGCCTCGCGGCCGGGATGGACGGCTACGTGGCCAAGCCGGTGGAGGCCGCCGAGCTCTACGGAGCGGTGGAGGAGGGCCTGTCGCGCAGGGTGCCCCGGCCGACGGGCCCACCCGCCGCCGTGGACCTCACACCGCTGCTCGCGGGCCTGCGCAACAGCTGGGGGACCGTGGGCAAGCTCGTTCGCAGCTTCGAGACCACCGGCCCGCAGACCCTCGCGACCCTCCGGGCCGCCCTCGAGGAGGGGGACCGCGCCGCGCTCGAGTTCGCGGCCCACAAGCTCCGCGGGTCGGCCAACATCTTCGGCGCGAAGCGCCTGTGCGACCTGGCGGCCCGGGCCGAGGAACTGGGCCGGGCGGGAAACCTCGGCCCGGCGACGTCCGTGGTGGAGGAGATCGAACGGGAGGCGGCGCGGGTGCTCGCGGCCCTCGCGGCGCAGGTGCCCGGCGGCTGACCCTGTCTCAGCGGGTGAGCTTCTTGTAGCGGATGCGGTGGGGTTGGTCCGCTTCGGCGCCCAGGCGCCGCTTCCGGTCGGCCTCGTAGTCCTGGTAGTTCCCCTCGAACCACACCGCCTGGCTGTCGCCCTCGAAGGCGAGGATGTGGGTGGCGATCCGGTCGAGGAACCAGCGGTCGTGGGAGACGACCACGGCGCACCCCGCGAACTCCAGCAGGGCCTCCTCGAGAGAACGCAGGGTGTCCACGTCCAGGTCGTTGGTCGGCTCGTCGAGCAGGATCAGGTTGGCGCCGCTCTTGAGGAGCTTGGCCAGGTGGACCCGGTTGCGCTCGCCGCCGGAGAGCTCCTTGACCCGCTTCTGCTGATCCGCCCCCTTGAAGTTGAACGCGGCGACGTAGGCGCGCGAGGGGACCTTGCGCTTGCCGAGTTCCACGAAGTCGGCCTTGTTGGTGACCTCCTCCCAGACGGTCTTGTCTCCGGCCAGGGCGTCGCGGCTCTGGTCCACGTAGGCCATGGCCACGGTCTCCCCCACACGCAGGGCGCCGGAATCGGGCCGCTCCTGCCCCGTGAGCATCCGGAGCAGGGTCGTCTTCCCCGCGCCGTTGGGGCCGATGACGCCCACGATCCCGCCCTTCGGGAGCCGGAAGTTCAGGTCCTCGAACAGAAGCCGCTCCCCGTAGGCCTTGGAGAGGTGGTCGGCCTCCACGACGAGGTCCCCGAGGCGAGGCCCGGGGGGGATGACGATGGCCCCGGCCTCCACGCGGCCCGCGCCCTCCGTCTGGAGGAGCTTTTCGTAGGAGTTGATCCGCGCCTGCCCCTTGGCGTGGCGCGCGCGGGGCGCCATGCGGATCCACTCGAGTTCCCGCTCGAGCGTCTTCTGGCGGGCCGTGGCCTGCTTCTCCTCCACGGCCAGGCGCTTCTCCTTCTGCTCCAGCCACGAGGAGTAGTTACCCTCCCAGGGGATGCCGCGCCCCCGGTCGAGCTCCAGGATCCAGCCGGCCACGTTGTCTAGGAAGTACCGGTCGTGGGTGACGGCGACGACGGTGCCGGGGTACCGGGCGAGGTGGTGCTCCAGCCACGCCACCGACTCGGCGTCGAGGTGGTTGGTGGGTTCGTCCAGCAGCAGGATGTCCGGCTGCTGGAGGAGGAGCCGGCACAGGGCCACGCGGCGGCGCTCCCCGCCGGACAGGGTGGAGACGACGGCCTCCCCGGGGGGAAGACGGAGGGCGTCCATGGCGATCTCCAGGGAACGGTCGAGCTCCCAGGCGCCGGCCGCGTCGATGGCGTCCTGCACCCGGGCCTGCTCGGCCAGCAGCGCCTCCATCTGGTCGCCGTCCATGGGCTCAGCGAACCTCGCGTTGATCTCGTCGAACTTGCGCAGCAGGGCCCGCGTCTCCGCGACCCCCTCGTCCACCACCTCGGCAACGGTCTTGGAAGGGTCGAGTTCCGGCTCCTGGGGCAGGAATCCCACCCGGATGCCGTCGGCGGCCCACGCCTCGCCGTGGAAGTCGGTGTCCAACCCCGCCATGATCCGCAGCAGCGTGCTCTTGCCGGCCCCGTTGAGGCCGAGCACGCCGATCTTGGCGCCGGGCAGGAAGGACAGCCAGATGTCCTTTAGGACTTCCCGGCTGGGGGGATAGACCTTGGTGAGACCCTTCATCACGAACACGTACTGGTGCGCCACGGACTCCTCCGGATGCGAGCGGGGGTAGGAAAGCGACGCCTTATACCCGGGGGGCGGCGGCCTTGCAAGACCGGCGAAGCTCGGGCCGGCGGACCTACAGGAACGGGGAATCCTCCACCGGAGCGGCCGTCCCCGCCCGGAGCGCGCAGGCGAACGCGGGGGTCACGTCGAGGAGCGGGCTGCGGCACGGCGGCCCCTCGACGAAGCGGAAGCTCGACACCGACCCCTCCGGATCGACCCGGACCACGCTGGCCGAGGAAGTCCCGAAGCGGTCGGGGGGGCGCGGGTGGATGCAGAGGGGGAACGACCCGGGGGCCGGGGGCTCGTGGTCCGCCAGGAAGGCCCGCAGTTCCTCGTCGCCGGGTTCCCGGCCGCGGGATGCTAGGCGCTCCATCCGCTCCCGGGAGCGCCGCGCCTTGGGGTCGTCCGGGTCGCCGAAGCGCGAGTTCGTCACCACGTGGCACCCCGGCGGGAGCCGGTGGACCCGGGTCCCCCCGGGGCCGTGGTCGAGTACCCGTGCGTCCCGATGGTCGGCGACCAGCAGGGTGTACGCCTTGCACGCGGGCGCTCCTTCTTCCGCGTGTCGAGCCGCCTCCCTCGCCGTGGAGTGGCGGAGAGCCTCGAGCACCAGCACGCCCCGCGTGCACAGGCTCCCGCCCCGCCGGAGCGTGCCCTCGTGGTTGGCCAGTGCGGCGACGACCCCGGACGCGTTGAGCCCGAGCCACGTGCCACCGGCCACGAGGTCCACGGGGCCGAAGATCAGCGGGTCCGAGGCGAGGGGCCGCGGCCCGGCCCACGCACGGTCGAGGAGTTCGTCCCTGTTGGCCGCGAAGACCAGGGGGTGCTCGGGAAAGACTCGGAAGAAGAGGTGTAGTGTGCACATCTCGGACGGTCCGGAGCAGGGATCGGGGCTGGATTGTACCGGGAGCCGGGAGGGCGGACCAGGGCGGAGGGAGCTCGCGTCAGGGATGACAGCCCCGGCACAGGGCGGTGCCCTTCGCCCGCAGGCGGCGGGGGACGAGGCCCGAGCTCATATGCGCCTCGTGGCAGGTCACGCAGCCGATCCTCCCGTCGTGGTCGAGCGGGAGCGTGTCCGCGACCTGCATCTTGTTTCCCGGCGCCACCAGGTGGTTGGCCCCGGCCGGGTGGGCCTCCGCTTCGTGGCAGAGCAGGCAGACCATGGTTGGGCCGGCCATGAGGCTCGTCCGGGGGTCCTCGCCGGGGGAGGGAAGCGATTCGTGGCACCAGCGGCACAGGTCGGGGTCGTCGCCGTGGGGGTTGACCGCGGCGAATTCCCGGCGGGCGTGGCAGGCCCAGCAGAGGTCGTCGCGGGCCTCGGCCCGGTCGTAGTGGCGGACCCGCATGCCCTGACGGCCGGTGGAGCAGCCGTTGTCGTGGCACGTGTAGCAGGTGAGCCTGCCGCGGCGGTCGAGGGGCAGGGAGAGTGCGGCCGCGTCGAGGCGGTCGCGGACCCGCTCGGGCAGGGCGAGCCCGGTGGGGTGGTGGCCGCGTTCCGTGACGTGGCAGGACAGGCACAGCCGGGTCATGTCGCCCCCGTAGAGGAGGGCGAAGTCCGGGGGCTGGATCTGGTCGGAGAACGAGACCGCGTGGCACCCCCGGCACGCGGAATAGGACTCTCCGTGGGGGTTCTCCTCCTGCCCGCGCGCCAGGTGTCGGGCGAACTCCGGGCGGAGGTGGCCGGTCGTGGTCGAGGTGGCGTGGGGGTCGTGACACGTGGCGCAGGTCACCGCCCCGTCCGCCGTGGTGGGGAGCCCCCGCGGCAAGGGCAGGCGCGGGTTCACGTCCGACGGGTGCCCTCTGCGCCGCAGACCGTGGCAGAACCCGCACAGCTTCTCCACGGACCCGCGCACGGTGGCCGCTCCCTGCGCAGCGTCGTGGGGCACCTCGCTGTGGCAGGCGACGCAGCGCCCCAGTCCCTGGCGGGCCCAGTGGGGGCTGAGGGCCCCGAGACCCTGGGGATGGCACCGGGCGCAGAAGCCTCGCGCCGACGGCAGGCAGTCCTCCTCCCCGTCCGCCACGAAGGAGGCGGACGGGTCGCCTCCGTGCAGACGGTGGCAGGTGCGGCACAGGAGTCGCCCGTCCTGCGACAGCCGGAACGGCTCCGGGACGGGCCGGGACGGGGTGACGCCGACGGGGTGGGGGATGGGCGCGTCCGGGTGGCAGACGGAGCAGTCCAGCGGTTCCGCTTCGCCGTGGCATCGTTCGCACGCCAGCAGGCGGTGCGCCCCGGCGAGGGGAGCGGGCTCCGAGGCGAAGGCCCCGGTCCAGGGAAGGATCCAGAGGAGTGCGGCGAGTCCGAGCCGCCTCATGGCGGGCTCCGGAGCAGGTTCATGAGGCGCAGCACCTCACGCTTGGTGGGGTCGCGGGGGACGTCGCGGAACCGCCGGAGGTTCTCGTTCAGGATGCGCAGCGCCTCGCGCTTCTCGCCCCGCTGCTCCAGCAGGCGGGCCATGTCGAGCCGGACGCCGTGGGTGATGGGGTCGCCTGGATCCTCCTCGAGAATCGCTCGGTAGGCGCACAGGGCCTCCTCCGGACGACCGAGCCGCTCCAGGATCTCCCCCTCGAGCCTCAGGGCCGGCAGATAGCCCGGGGCGATCCTGCGGAGGCTGCGGGTCCGCTCCAGGGCGTCGTCCAGGCTGCCGGAGCGATAGTTGGCCCGGGCCTCGTCGTACAGGGCGAGGCGGGAGAAGACGGCGCGGAGGTTCGCCTTCGCCTCCAGCAGGGACGGCTTCGCCGCGATGGCCTCCTTGAAGGCCTTTGCCGCCTCCTCGTACCGGTTCAAGTGGTACAGGGCCACCCCACGGGCGTTCAGGACCTCCTCGGCGTTGTAGAAGCCGGGGTACTTCTCGTTGAAGCGGTCCAGGCTTTCCAACGCCTTGGCGGGCTCGCCGCCCCGGAGATGGAGCAGGCCCTGGAAGTAGAGGCCCTGGTAGAGGTCGCGCTCCCGGGCCGGGGGCGGGGCGGCCTCCAGGGCGAGGGCGAACCTCTCGTACGCCGCGGCCGCGTCGTCGTAGCCGCGGTGGCGTGTCTCGAAGAGTTCCTGGTGGATTCGCCCGAGGGCGAGGGAGGGGAAGGGGTAGGCGGGGTCGAGTTCCTGGGATCGGCGGAACAGCGCGAACGCCTCCTCGAGGTTCCCTGCGCGGAAGGACCTCAGTCCCCGCCGGTACAGGTCCGGGGCGTCCTCTTCCGCCTTCGGCGGTGCCGGGGCTTCCTCGCCCCGCGCCCGATCCGACCCCGCCACGGCGGTGAGGACCACGACCGTTAGGAATACCCAAAGCCGGCTGCGGCTGCGAGGTCTCGCCTTCCGTCCCATGGAAAACCCTCCCCCTGGGAGGAAAATAGTTCCGGGCCGGACGGTGTCAAGGGGGCAAGACAGGCGGGGACCCGGAGGCCCCCGCGGGTCGCATCGAAGGACGGGCGGCCGGGGGTCAGGGCGCCCAGCGCGTGAACACGAAGTCGTGGTCCTTCACGTTCGCCTCGTGGCAGGGGAAGCACGTCTTGTAGAGGTCCGCGTCGCCGATGGGCTTGCCGTCGGGCGAGAACCTGCCGAAGCCCCAGCCCCCGTCGGAGGCGTACTTCTTCGAGTCCTTCACCATGAACTCCAGGGTCACCGGTTCGCCCGGCACCACCGCCTCCTCCCACTCGGGGCTTTTCACCGCCTTGTAGACGAGCTTGGCGATCACCGAGCCGTCCGGGAAGGGCAGGGTCTTCGCCTGGTACGCCTGGGCCATGATGTCGTTGGCGAGCATCATCCGGATGTGCCCCTTGTCCGTGCGGTGGGACGGGGCCACGGCGGTCCAGCCGCGATACCCGTCGGGCAGTTGCACGCCGGTCACGGCCGTGGGGCGGTCGGCGCCCACCACCGGCGGCGCCGTCCCGAGGAAGACGGTGGCCAGGAGCGCTGCCAGGGCGAAAGTCGATCGGGACGGTGTCATGGTCACCTCCGCAGAAGGGGTTCCGGCGGGTGGAAGGGTAGCCCCGGCCGGGCGGCTGTCAACGGAGGCAACGCGCGGCTTGCGCCGGGCTGTAACCGGGGCAGGGTCCGCCGCATCGAAGGGGCCGGGCCGGGCGAGGAAGGCCCTCCCGGCGCCTCTACCGCATCCCCACGTTCGAGAAGGAGGTCGTGATGGCAAGGCGATTGGCTGTGGTCCTCGGTGCTCTCCTGTTGTTCGTCGGCCTCGAAGCCGGGGCCGAGGAGCGGTTCGGCGGCGGAGTCACGCTCTCGGAGGTCACACCGATCTCGGCGCTCGCGGCCGAGCCTGAATCGTGGGTGGGGAAGGTGGTCCTCGTGGAGGGCACGGTGGTGGAGGTCTGTGCGAAGCGGGGATGCTGGATGGACATCGCGGGCGACCAGGCGTACCAGAAGATCCGGATCAAGGTGGACGACGGGGTCATCGTGTTTCCGATGAGCGCCCGGGGCAAGGCCGCGCGGGTGCAGGGCACCGTCGAGGCGGTGCGGAGGACCCCGGAAGAGTCCGAGGCCTGGGCCCGGCACCTCGCCGAGGAGCAGGGCCGGCCCTTCGATCCCGCCTCCGCGGCCGCGGCGACGGCGGAGTACCGGGTGCGGGCCACCGGCGCGGTCATCCGTTGAGCGCCCGGCGCGAGCGCGGGACGGATCTTTCCGGATGAACTGGCGGCGCTGGAATCGGGCTCTCCACCGCGACCTGGGGTACCTCTGCTTCGGCCTCACCGTGGTGTACGCGGTGTCGGGCGTGGCCCTGAACCACGTGCACCAGTGGAACCCCAACTACCGGATCGAGCGCACCGAGGTGCGGGTCGGCGACCTCTCCGGCGTGCCGCCCGAGGCGCAGGCGTTGGAGGTGCTCGCCCGACTGGGGTTGGATACGCCGATCAAGGGCGTCTTTCGGCCCGACCCGGACTCCCTGCAGGTGTTCCTCGAGGGAGAAGTGCTGAGGGCCCGTCTGGCCTCCGGCGTCGTCGAGCGGGAGACGGTCGCGGACCGGCCGGTCCTTCGGCCCATGAACGTGCTCCACCTCAACGTCCCGAAGCGCGCGTGGACCTGGGTGGCCGACCTCTATGCGCTGGTCCTGGCCGTCGTGGCCGTCACCGGTCTCCTCCTGAGGGGCGGGGGGCTGCGAGGGCGAGGGGGGTGGCTCACCGCTCTCGGGGTCGTGGTGCCTCTGGCGTTCCTCGTCTTCCACTACGGGTGAGCGGGTCGGTCCGGCTGGTGCGTCCCGCCCGGGGGCGCAGGCAGGGGGGCGTTGCGGCGAGCCGGCCGATCTGGGAACCTACACCCGCCGCGGCAGCAGTCCGCGGCGGTCCTGCGTCCCTCCCCTCCGAAGCCGAGGAGATCCGATGAAGAATTCCTCCGAACGTCTTGCGTGCACCGAGTGCAGCGCCGTGTGGGGCAAGAAGGGCCAGACGCACTGTTGGAGCGGGGTTTTACTGTTAAGGCTAAGTGAACAAGGCAAGAGAGAAACCCCAGAATTGAAAAGCAATTGACGGTTTTGAAAGAAACATGTGCAGGTGAAGCTC
>CAZGRT010000239.1:0-9508 GCA_964528225.1 uncultured Thermodesulfobacteriota bacterium
GATCTCGGCCGAGGATGCGCAGAAGCGCTCCACGCTGCTCAAGGAGGCGGCGCGGCTGCGGGATCTCGCCGCGATCGAGAAGTCGCAGAACGACCTGGAGGGATGGGGCGCGCAGCCCGATCAGATCCCGGAGGCGTTGGCCGTCGAGGCGCACGTCGCGGCGACCCGCGTCGACAGCGTGCAGTTCTCGGAGGTCGCCAAGCGGCGCGAGATGGAGATGTTCGCCAAGGCGATGCGGCACGGCTGGAAGAATGAGTCGTGGTTCAACGCCCTTGACACGGTCGAGAAGGCGAACCTGGTTGAGGACGCGACCGGTGAGGTCATCGTCCCGCATGACATCGCCGGCCCGATCTTCAAGACGCTGCCGCACCTGGGTATCTTCCGCGGCGCCGGTCCGACGGTGAGGCCGACCACCAGCAACAAGGTCGATCTGCGGTCGCTGACCAACGCCACGGCCGGCTGGGGCAAGATCGAAGACGAGTGGGGTTCCATCCTGGAGAGGGACCCCGGGAACGCCAAGGCCCAGATGTACTTGCGCCTGGCCGAGCGCGACCAGGTCTGACGCGCGCCCTCCGGGCCCCGCCCCCTCAGCCCATGACCTCGAAGTCCTCCTGGTGGTAGTCGGGCCGGGAGCGCACGGCGATGCGCCGGCCCAGGGACCGCTCCAGGTCCTCCAGGCTCCCCCGCTCCTCCTCGAACAGGTAGCCCACCACGTCGGGGTGGGCCAGCACCACCACCTCTTCCCCGGACAGGCTGGCCCTCCGGCGGCGGAGCTCCCGGAAGATGTCGTACACCACTGTGGAGCGCGACCGCACGTAGCCGCGCCCCTCGCAGTAGGGGCAGGGCTCGCACAGGGACCGTCCGAGGTTCTCCCGGACGCGCTTTCGCGTCATCTCGATGAGGCCGAGGCTCGAGATCTCGAGCAGGTTGGTCTTGGCCCGGTCCTTCTTCAGTTCGCTCTCGAAGGACTCGAAGACCTTGCGGCGGTTCTCCTCCACCTCCATGTCGATCAGGTCGATGATGATGATCCCGCCGATGTTCCGGAGGCGCAGCTGGTAGGCGATCTCCCGGGCGGCCTCCAGGTTGGTGCGCAGGATCGTCTCCTCCAGGTTCCGCTTCCCCACGTAGGAGCCGGTGTTGACGTCGATCGCCGTGAGGGCCTCCGTCATCTCGATCACGATGTAGCCCCCGCTCTTGAGCCAGACCTTCCGCTCGAGGGCCTTGGCGATCTCCAGTTCGACGCCGTAGAAGTCGAAGATGGGCTCGGGCCGGGTGTAGAGCTCCACCGCCGGGCGGGCCTGGGGCACGTATCGGCCCACGAAGTCGAGGAGCTTCCGGTACTCCTCCGGGGAGTCCACCACCACCCGCTGGACGTCGGGGGTGTAGAGGTCCCGGATGGACCGGAAGGTGACGTCCAGGTCGGAGTGGATGAGGCTCGGGGCCGGGGCGCGGGCCGACCGGCGCTGGATCTCCTCCCAGAGCTTCCCCAGGAACTCGACCTCCGGCTCGAGCTCGGCCGCGCTACACCCCTCCGCCGCCGTGCGGACGATGTAGCCGCCGGTGCCGTGCCGCAGCCCGGCCACGAGCTCGCGGAGCCGGACCCGCTCCTCCTCGTCGGTGATGCGCCGCGAGACGCCGATGTGCGTGACGTCGGGCAGGTGCACCACGTTGCGCCCCGGGAGGCTGACGTACTGGGTGATGCGCGCCCCCTTGCGCCCCAGGGGCTCCTTGGAGACCTGCACCACGATCTCCTGCCCCTCCTGGAGGAGATCCTCGATGGGCGTGAGGATCCTCGTCCGGGGGAAGGGGTCCTCCTCGTCCGCCTCCGCCTCCACCCCGAAGAGCTCCGCGTAGTCCCGCGCGGAGGACTTCACGTCGGACACGTAGAGGAACGCCGCCTTCTCCAGCCCGATGTCCACGAAGGCCGCCTGCATGCCGGGGAGGACCCGGACGACCCTGCCCTTGTAGATGCTCCCCGCGACCCGGCGATCCTTCACGTACTCGATGTAGAGCTCGGAGAGCATCTTGTTCTCCAACAGGGCCACCCGGGTCTCCTGGGGGCTCGCGTTGATGATGATCTCCTTGTGCAGGGACGACGGCGCCTCGCCGGTCGGCGAGAAGGACGCCTCGTACTCTTCGGATCGGTCCATGGCCCTTCTCCCCTCGGCCGCCCGGGCGGCCGTCACACGAGTTCGTTGCGAGTCTTGACGATGCGGCCGCAGGCCCGGATCCCTTCCTCCAGGCCCGTCAGGGCGCGCACGAAATCTTCGATGCCCAGGGTGGTCCCGTCCGACCCGCGGCGCAACCGGATCCGGAGGGTGCCGTCGTCCCACCAGAGCGCTTCCACGTAGTCCCGCGCGTCGAGCACGCGGTCGGGCTTGTTCTTCCGGCGCTTGACCACGGAGAACGCGGGCGAGCGCCAGAAGTCGTCGAGGAGCGAGCGCCACCCCCCGCGCTCCGAGGCCCGGTCCGAAGCCTCCGGGCCCGGCTCCGCCTCGTACTCCTCCCGCGTGTCGCCGCCGGTCAGCCCCCGGGAGTCGGGGGTGAGGACCCACAGCGCCTCCACCCGGAGCCCTTCGGGCAGCCTCGGGTTGAGGGCCTCCCGGGTCTCGGCGAGAGGCGGGACCTCCCACACCTTGAGGTCGCCGAACTCCGCCAGGCTCTCGATGCCCAGCCCCAGCGCCGGGCCCAGGGTGAACCTCGGGTGGGGATGGTGGCCCTGGGAGAATACCAGGCTCACCCCCGCCGCCCGAAAGGCCCGATAGAGGGCCGAGACCGTCTCCAGGTGGGACAACAGGCCCGCGGGCCCGGTCTTCCGGAACCGGAAGCGCACCCGGGGCGCCTTCGCCGCCTCCTCGGGGTCCCGCTCGGGGAGCGCCGCCGCCGGCGCCGGGTAGTCCACCGGTGCCGCCGGCCGGGGGCGCACCGCAGCGAAATCGCACAGGCCGCAGCCCGTGCACGATCCGTCGCGGCAGTCCCCGGTGGGTTCCCCGCGGAGCGCCCGCTCCCACTCCTCGCGCAGGAAGGCCCCGTCGACGCCCGGATCCACGACCTCCCACGGCAGGGGCTCGTCCGCGCCGCGCTCCCGGAGGAACTCCTCGGGCGCGAGGCCGGCCTCCTCCAGGGCTTCCTGCCAGAGGCCCCAGCGGAAGCCGTCGGTCCAGCCGTCCATCCGGCAGCCCCGGCGGTAGGCGGCGAGCACGGCTTGGCCCACCCGGCGGTCGCCCCGCGCCATGACGCCCTCCAGGGCGCTCATCTCCGCCCCGTGCCACTTGAGCTCCACCCGGCGGTCCCGCAGCTCCCGCTTGAAGAACTCCTGCGCCCGGAACACCTCCTCGGGCGCCAGCTGGCGGCACCACTGGAAGGGGGTGTGGGGCTTGGGAACGAAGTTGGAGAGGCTAACCCCCACCCGCCCGCGGCCCGAGGGGGCCTGCCGCGCCACCTTCTCCACCAGGTCCACGATGCCGGCCCAGTCGTCCGGGGTCTCCGTGGGCAGCCCGATCATGAAGTAGAGCTTCACCGACTTCCAGCCGGCCCCGAAGATCCGGTCGACCGCGCCCAGGATGTCGTCCTCGGTGACGTTCTTGTTGACCACGCGCCGCAGCCGCTCGGTTCCCGCCTCCGGGGCGATGGTGAAGCCGGTCTTGCGGACGCGGCTCACCTCCTCCAGGAGCCTGGGGTCGAGGCTGTCCACCCGGAGGCTGGGCAGGCTCACGGACACCCGGTCCTCCGCGTGGGCGTCCATCAGCCGAACCAGGAGAGGCCCGATGGAGGAGTAGTCGCCGGCCGAGAGCGACAGCAGGCCGACCTCCTCGTACCCCGTGGCGCACAGGCCCCGCTCCACCAGCCCGGCGATCCGGTCCGGGCTCCGCTCCCGGGCCGGCCGGTACCAGTACCCCGCCTGGCAGAAGCGGCAGCCCCGGGTGCACCCCCGGGCCAACTCGACGCCCAGCCGCTCGTGCACGGCGGACATGAAGGGCACCAGGGGGGACTCCGGGATCGGGGCGGCCTCCAGATCCGGGAGCACGCGGCGCCGCACGCGAAGGGGCGGGGCGAAGCCGCGGAAGCGCCCCGCCTCGAAGACGGGTTCGGTGGCCGAGGGCAGGTACACGCCGGGCACCCGGCCCAGGACCTCCAGCCTCTCGGCCCGGGTCGCCCCCGCGCCCTTGGCCCCGGCCAGGGCCCGGGCGATCTCCGAGATCCCCTCCTCGGCCTCCCCCAGGAAGAAGGCGTCGAAGAAGTCGGCGATGGGTTCCGGGTTCGCCGTGACGGGCCCGCCACCCAGGACGATGGGGTCCGACTCCCCGCGGTCCCGGGCGAGCAGGGGGATGCCCCCCAGTTCGAGCATGGCGAGCACGTTGGTCGCCAGCAGTTCGTAGGGGAGCGTGAAGCCGACGAGGTCGAAGTCGCGGAGGGCGCGCCCCGACTCCCGGGTCACCAGGGGCCAGTCCCGGCGCCGGAGCAGTTCCTCCATGTCGGACCAGACCGCGAACGCCCTCTCCGCGAGCACTCCGGGCTCCCGGTTGAGCACGTCGTAGAGGATCGGCAGGCCCATGTGGCTCATGCCGATCTCGTACACGTCGGGGAAGCACAGGGCCACCCGGACCCGGGCCGCGTCCCAGTCGCGGACCACGGCGCCGGCTTCCAGGCCCTCGTAACGGCCCGGCTTCTCCACGTCAAGCAGGGCGAGACCGTAGCGCATCAGTGCACCCGCCCCTCGTCGTCGCCCCCCGCGCGGTCGTCGGGACGGTGGAGCGGGTCGTGGAGGAAGGCGGCCTTGCAGTCGGGGCACAGCACGAACCCCTGGGACTGGTACACGTCCTTCTCCAACGCACCCTCGTCCCGGGCGTCCACCTGGCGCATGAACGCCTCCAGGTCCTCCACGCCGCCCTCGGCGGGGAGCACGCCGTCGAAATCGGCCGTGACGTGGATGGTCACGAGGTACTTGAGGCTCCCCGGGGCCAGTTCGACCCCGCAGCGTCGGCAAGAGACCATGTTCCCCTCCCGGAACCGAGGGCTCCGGGGCAGGCGCACGGGAGCGACTCCCTGCGCGGCACCGGTCCCCCGGCGGATGTCGGCCGTCACAGCAGGCGCTTCAGGGCTCGGCCCGTGTACGAGTCGGGGTTCGCCGCCACTTCCTCAGGGGTCCCCTGGGCGACCACGCTCCCCCCGC
Source organism: uncultured Thermodesulfobacteriota bacterium (assembly GCA_964528225.1). Taxonomy (GTDB): domain Bacteria; phylum Desulfobacterota; class Deferrisomatia; order Deferrisomatales; family JACRMM01; genus CAZGRT01. The sequence continues at coordinate 5,174 of CAZGRT010000239.1, forward strand.
CGTCGCCTCCCTCGGGGCCGAGGTCCACCACGTGGTCGGCCGTCTTCACCACGTCGAGGTTGTGCTCGATCACGAGGACGGTGTTCCCCTGCTCCACGAGGCGGTGGAGGACTTCCAGCAGCTTCCGGACGTCCTCGAAGTGGAGACCCGTGGTGGGCTCGTCGAGGATGTAGAACGTGCGGCCCGTGGCGCGGCGGCTCAGTTCCTTGGCGAGCTTCACCCGCTGGGCCTCGCCCCCGGACAGGGTGGTGGAAGACTGGCCCAGCCGGATGTAGCCGAGGCCGACGTCCTCCAGCGTCCGGAGCTTGCCCCGCAGCGTCGGCACGTTGCGGAAGAACTCCGCCGCCTGGGAGACGGTCATCCCCAGCACGTCCGCGATGGAGGCGCCCTTGTAGCGCACCTCCAGGGTCTCCCGGTTGTAGCGCCGCCCGCCGCACTCCTCGCAGGTGACGTAGACGTCGGGCAGGAAGTGCATCTCGATCTTCAGCAACCCGTCGCCCGTGCACGCCTCGCACCGCCCGCCCTTCACGTTGAACGAGAACCGGCCCTTGCCGAAGCCCCGCACCTGGGCCTCGGGCAGCCGGGCGAAGAGGTCGCGGATCGGCCCGAACAGGTCGGTGTAGGTCGCGGGGTTCGACCGGGGGGTGCGGCCGATCGGCGACTGGTCCACATCCACGACCTTGTCCAGGTGCTCGAGGCCCTCCAGGCCCCGGTGGGAGAGCGGCCGCAGGCGCGCCCCGTGGAGCGCGGAGGCGAGCCCCGGGTACAGGGTGTCGACCACCAGGGTGGACTTCCCCGACCCCGACACTCCCGTCACGCAGGTGAAGAGGCCCAGGGGCACCTCGAGGTCCACGTCCCTCAGGTTGTTCCCGGTGGCGCCCCGCACCGCGAGGAAGCGCCCGTCCGGCCCGCGCCGCCGGGCCGGAACGGGAATGGAAAGTCGGCCGGACAGGTACGCGCCGGTGAGGCTCGCCGGGTTCGCCTCCACCTGCTGCGGCGTGCCCTCGGCCACCACGTGCCCCCCGCGCTCGCCGGCCCCCGGGCCCATGTCGATCACGTGGTCGGCCGCCCGGATCGTGTCCTCGTCGTGCTCCACCACGAGCACCGTGTTGCCGAGGTCGCGCAGGCCCTCCAGGGTGCCGAGCAGACGTCCGTTGTCCCGTGGGTGGAGGCCGATGGTCGGCTCGTCCAGGATGTAGAGGACGCCGGTGAGCCGCGAGCCCACCTGGGTGGCGAGGCGGATCCTCTGGCTCTCCCCGCCGGAGAGCGTCGACGCGCCCCGGTCGAGCGTCAGGTACCCCAGCCCCACGTCCAGGAGGAACCGGAGGCGCTCCCGCACCTCCTTCAGCACGCGTTCCGCGATGGACGCCTCCCGGGGGGGCAGGCGCAGCTCGTCGAAGAACGCCCCGCACTCCGCCACGGGCAGCCCGGTCACCTCGTGGACGGCGCGCCCTCCCACGGTCACGGCCCGGCTCTCGGGGCGTAGCCGGGCGCCGCAGCAGTCGGGGCAGGGCCTCGCCTCCAGGAAGGGTGCCAGGTCCTCCAGGTCGTCCTGGTCCTTGGCCTCCCGCACCCGGCGCTCCAGGCGCGGGATCACGCCCTCGAAGGGCTTCCGGAAGCGGTAGGCGGAGTTCTTGGCCTCGAAGGCGAAGTCCACGGCGTCCGCCGTCCCGTGGAGGACCGCCTCGCGCACCCCCTGCGGAAGGTCCCTCCACGGCACCTGCAGGTCGAGCCCCAGGTGCTTCTGGAGCGCCCGGAGCGTCTGCTGGAAGAAGACCCCGTTGCGCCCTTCCCACGGGGCGATCGCCCCGTCGGCGAGGCTCTTCGAAGGGTCCGGGACGACCCGCCCCGGATCCACGGCGAGCTTGGTCCCGAGTCCGTCGCACGCGGGGCACGCACCGTGGGGGGAGTTGAAGCTGAAGGCCCGCGGGCTCATCTCCGGGAAGGAGACCCCGCAGTCCGGGCAGGCGAAGCGCTCCGAGAAGAGGAACCGCTCCGGGGCCTCGGCGTCCCTGCCCCGGGGCCGGGTCTCCACCGCGGCGAGACCGTCGGCCCGGACGAGGGCGAGCTCCAGGGCCTCGGCCAGCCGCCCGCGGCCCTCGGGCTTCACCTCAAGCCGGTCCACTACGACCTCGAGGGTGTGGTTGCGGTTCTTGTCGAGGGCGATCTCCTCCTCGAGCTCCCGGGTCTCCCCGTCCACCCGGATCCGCAGGAACCCCGAGCGGCGCAGGTCGTCGAGGAGCGCCCGGTGTTCCCCCTTGCGGCCGCGCACCACCGGCGCGAGCACCTCCACCCTCGTCCCCTCGGGAAGCCCCAGGACGCGGTCCACCATCTGGGTCACGGTCTGGCTCGAGATCTCCCGCCCGCAGGCGGTGCAGTGGGGCACCCCGACGCGGCTGTAGAGGAGGCGCAGGTAGTCGTACACCTCCGTCACCGTGCCCACGGTGGAGCGGGGGTTCCGGATGGTGGTCTTCTGCTCGATGGAGATGGCCGGAGACAGGCCCTCGATGGAGTCCACGTCGGGCTTGTCCATCTGCTCGAGGAACTGGCGAGCGTAAGCCGACAGGCTCTCCACGTAGCGCCGCTGCCCCTCGGCGTAGAGCGTGTCGAAAGCCAGGCTCGACTTGCCGGAGCCGGAGAGCCCCGTGACCACGACGAAGCGCCCCCGCGGGATCTCCAGGTGGAGATCCTTCAGATTGTGCTGCCGGGCACCTCGGATGCGGATCGCGTCGTAGGCCATCGGAAACCGTTGCTGGGTACGGTGTGATCGGTCGGCCGGGCGGGGCTCCCCCACCCGGGGGCACTCAGGGGGACGCCACCATCCTGCGCCCCTCCGCCAGGAGCGCCCCGACCTCTTCGCGGCTCCGGGCCTCGGCGTAGATCCGCAGGAGCGGCTCCGTGCCCGACGCCCGGAGCAGGAGCCACGAGTCGTCGTCGCGCAGCAGACGCACCCCGTCGAGCCTCAGCACGTCGACCACGGGGCGGCCCGCCAGACGGCCCGGCGGCTCCAGCCCCTGGACCCGGCGTCGGGCCGCGGGGGCCACCTCGGGCGGCAGCGGCAGGTCGAGGCGCCCATAGGTGAAGTACCCGACCTCGTCGAAGATCTCCTGCGCGTAGCCCCGCAGCCCCTTGCCGGTGCGCGCCACGACCTCGGCCAGGAGCAGGGCGTTGAGCAGCCCGTCGCGCTCCGGCAGGTGGGCCCCCACCCCGATGCCGCCGCTCTCCTCGCCCCCGACGAGGATCGGCCGCTCCAGCATGGCCTCTCCGATGTGCTTGAAGCCCACCGGCGTGACGACCAGGTCCAGGCCGTAGCGCCGGGCCAGGCGGTCCACCAGGGAGGTTCCCGAGACGGCCCGCGCCGCGTCGCCGCCGAGCCCCTTGGCCTCCCGCAGATACCGCAGCAGGACGGCGAGGATCCGCTGGGGCGAGAAGTACCGGCCCCGCTCGTCCACGGCCCCGATCCGGTCCGCGTCCCCGTCGTTGGCCAGTCCGAGGGCGCACCCCTCCCGCAGGGTCGCCTCCATGAGCCCCCCCAGGTTCTCCTCCACCGGCTCCGGGGAGGCGCCTCCGAACCCGGGGTTCCACTCGGCCCTCAGCTCGACCACCCGGCACCCCCCCTCTTCGAGGAGCCTGCGCAGCCAGGGGGAGCCGCAGCCGTGCATGGCGTCCACCGCCACGGAGAGCCGCGCCCGGCGGAGAGCCTCGAAGTCGACGAGGCGCCGCAGGGCTTCCCGGTACCCCTCCCAGACGTCGAGCTCCGACACCCCCTGGCCCGGCCCGAGGCTCCCGGCGTCGACGCAGGGGATCCGGCGCCCTTCCGGCAGCGCCGCGAGGGCCTGCTCGACGCGCACGCAGGTCTCCGCCCGGGCGGAGCCGCCGAAGGCCTCCTTGAGCTTCAGCCCGTTCCACTCCGGGGGGTTGTGGGAGGCCGTGACCACCAGGCCCCCGGCGAGCCCCAGGTGCCGCACCGCCCAGGACACCACCGGCGTGGGCAGGGGTTCGGTCGCGAGGTGGACCGGGATCCCGCGGGCGGCGAGCACCCCGGCGGCCTCCCGGGCGAACCGGTCCGAGAGCAAGCGCCGGTCCCAGGCCACGGCGAGCCCCCGGGCGGCCGTGCCTTCCTCCTCCAGGCACACCGCCACGGCCGCGACGACCCGGCGCAGGCTCTCGAAGGTGAAGTCCCGGGCCATGACCCCGCGCCACCCGTCGGTGCCGAAGCGGATCGCCCCCTCCCCCGGCGTCATCCCCGCCTTCCCTCCCGGCGCCGCCTCGCGATCGCGGCGGCCCAGCGGATCGCCTCGCGGAAGCTGTCGGCCCGAGCCACCCCGCGGCCCG
>CAZGRT010000240.1:0-3999 GCA_964528225.1 uncultured Thermodesulfobacteriota bacterium
CTTCGCTTGACGGTCCCGATCCGGCGACCGTACCATTCCATCTTTTACGCCGCCGGGGAGAGCCTGCCGATGCGTCACGAAGCGTTGCGACGAGACATCCGAGCGCTGTTGAAGGAGCGCAAGGCCGTGCTCCTCGCCCACAACTACCAGCGGGGCGAGGTGCAGGACGTGGCCGACCTCACGGGAGACAGCCTGGGCCTCTCGGTGGAGGCGGCGAGGACCGACGCCGAGGTGATCGTCTTCTGCGGGGTCCACTTCATGGCGGAGAGCGCGGCGATCCTCAGCCCGCAGAAGACCGTGATCCTGCCCCGCATGGACGCCGGGTGCCCCATGGCCGACATGATCACCGCCGAGGACGTGCGCCGGGTGCGCGAGGAGCACCCGGGGGTTCCTGTGGTCACGTACGTGAATTCGTCGGCCGAGGTGAAGGCCGAGAGCGACGTGTGCTGCACCTCGGCCAACGCCGTGGCGGTGACCCGCTCCCAGGCCTCGCGGCGGGTGTACCTGGCGCCGGATCGGAACCTCGCCCAGTGGGTCGCGCGCCACACGGACCAGGAGGTGTTGTTCTGGGAGGGGTACTGCCCCACCCACCACCGCCTGCGCGCCGAACACGTGAAGGAGACCCGCGCCCGCCACCCGGGGGCGCCCTTCGTGGCCCACCCGGAGTGCCGCCCCGAGGTGCTGGACCTGGCGGACGCGGTGCGGAGCACGTCGGGGATGATCGAGTACTGCCGGGAGTCGAGCGCCCCCACGATCATCGTGGGCACGGAGACCGGGCTCTTCCACCGTCTCCGCCAGGACAGCCCGGCGAAGACGTTCGTGGCGCCATCGGACGACATGATCTGCCCGAACATGAAGCTCACCTCCCTCGAGGACGTGGCCGAGGCGCTCGAGACGATGGGGAACGTCGTCACGGTGCCGGAGCCGGTGCGCTCCCGGGCCGCGGTCGCCCTGGAGAAGATGCTCCGGGCGGGGCGCGATTGACCCTTCGGCTGGGGAAGTCGGCCCAGGGGCGACCTTGACCGAGCCCGGCAGCCTCGGGGAACTCCTCGCTGCGCTCGCCGCCGCGCGCCGGGTCCGGGCCCAGGGTCTGCGCGGCTCGAGCCGCGCCCACGTCCTCTCGCTATTGCTCCGGCGCCTGGGGCGCCCCTTCCTGGTCCTCACAGCCACCCTCTCCGAAGCGCGCCGTTTCGCGGACGAACTCCGGTTCTTCCTCGGCGCCGGGGCCGGCTCGCACCCGGACGAACCCGACGTGGTGCTGTATCCGGCGTGGGACGCGGGGCCCTTCGAGGGGATCGTGCCCCTGCCGGAGGTTTCGGCCCGAAGGCTCGCGGCCCTGCACCGATGCTCGGCCGGGGGCTCGTTCGCGTGCGTGGCGCCGGTGGCCGCCGTGCTGCAGCGGACCATTCCACCCGAGGTGCTCGCCTCTTCGGCCGTGCGGGTCAGGGCCGGGGAACCCCTCGCGCGCGAAGGGTTCGCGGCGCGGCTCGTCGCCTCGGGTTACCACATGGTGTCCCAGGTCGAGGAGCGCGGGGAGGCCAGCGTGCGGGGCGGGATCCTGGACGTCTTCCCGCCCTTCTACCCCCGCCCGTTCCGGATCGAACTGTTCGGCGACGAGGTCGAGTCGATCCGGGCCTTCGACCCCGAGACCCAGCGGTCGCGCGAGCGCTTCGACTCGGCGCTCCTCCTGCCGGCCCGGGAGGCGGTCGAGGAGGAAGGGGGCGTCGAGCGAGCGGTGCATCGGCTGCGGCTCCGCGGGCGGGAGCAGGGGCTTCCGCGCGCCAAGGTCGCGCAGGCAATGGAGAGCCTCCGGGGCTCGGCCCTCTCGCCGGTTCGAGAGCTCTTCTTCCCGTACCTGTACCCCGAGGCTTCGACGCTCTGGACGCACCTTCCCTCGGGCTTCCTGCTCGCCGTGGACGAGGCCGGCCCGGTGGAGGACCGGGCGCGGGAGTTTCTCGCCGAGGTCGCTCGCGGCCAGGACCGGGCGGCGGAGCGCGACCAGTTCGTTCCCCGGGCCGAGGAGCTCTACGTCGGCGCGAGCGAGTGGGAGGGGTTCTCGGAGGGTGCGGCCCGGCTCGATCTCGAGGAACTGGAAGCCGAGGGCGGCGAGGGGCCCGCGGTGGGGTTCGGGACCCGATCGAACCAGGACCTGAGCGCGGCCCTTCGTCAGCACCGGGGCGTCGACCGCCTCCTGACGCCCCTGGTCGAGGAGATCCGCCGGTCGCGGGAGCGGGGCGAGTCGGTGTGGCTGGTGGCCCACGGCGCGGGCTCGGCGCAGAAGCTCCGAGACCTTCTGGAGCCCTACGCGGTTCACCTCCCGCCGGCGGAGCCCTTCGACGCGGGTGCGGACCCGGACGGGAGGCTCCACGTGGCCGTCGGGGCCCTGGCCCGGGGTTTTCGCGACCCGGCCCACGGCCTGACCGTCATCACGGAGACCGAGATCCTGGGTGAGAAGGTGCGCCGCCCGCCCCCCGCCCTCCGGCGCGGGCTCCGCTCGTCCCTGGCCGACCTCGACCCGGACGACGCCATCGTCCACGAGGACTTCGGCATCGGACTGTACCGCGGCCTCGTGAGGCTCCAGGTGGAGGGAGAGGAGGGCGACTACCTCTTCCTGGAGTATGCGGACGGCGACCGGCTCTACCTCCCGGTGACCCGCATCGGGCTGGTGAAGAAGTACGCCGGCCCGGGGGAGGAGGCGCCGCGGCTCGACAAGCTCGGGGGCAAGGCGTGGGAGAAGGCGCGCCGGAAGGCTCAGGAGGGCATCGAGAAGATGGCCCACGACCTCCTGGAGCTCTATGCGCGGCGTCAGGTTTCGACGCGGCCGGCCTATACCCCCGTGGATGCGGCGTATCGGGAGTTCGAGGCCACGTTCCCCTACGAGGAGACCCCCGATCAGCTCCGCGCCATCGAGGACGTGCTGCGGGATCTCGGGGGGCCCCACCCGATGGACCGGCTCATCTGCGGGGACGTGGGGTACGGCAAGACCGAGGTGGCGATCCGCGCCGCGTTCCAGGCCGCGAACGACGGCAGGCAGACCGCGGTACTCGTGCCCACCACGGTGTTGGCGGCCCAGCACTTCCAGAACTTCCGCCGCCGCTTCGCCAGCTATCCGATCACCGTGGAGATGCTGTCGCGGTTCGTGTCCCCCGCCGAGCAGAAGGCCGTTCTCGAGCGGGTGGCCTCGGGTGGTGTCGACGTTCTCGTCGGGACCCACCGGCTGCTGCAGCGGGACGTGCGGTTCCACGAGCTGGGGCTCGTGGTCGTGGACGAGGAGCACCGCTTCGGGGTGGCCCACAAGGAGCGCCTCAAGCAGCTGCGGGCCAGGGTGGACGTGCTCACCCTGTCGGCGACCCCCATCCCGCGGACCCTCAACATGGGTCTCTCGGGGGTTCGGGACCTCTCGGTCATCGAGACGCCCCCGGCCGACCGCCTGGCGGTGCGCACCTCGCTGGCGCGGTTCGACGACGATCTGATCCGCGAGGCCATCCGGCGGGAGCTGAACCGCTCGGGGCAGGTGTACTTCGTCCACAACCGCGTCCAGTCCATCGGTGCCGTGGCGGACCAGGTGGCCCGTCTGGTTCCCGAGGCCCGGGTGGGCGTCGGGCACGGGCAGATGCGCGAGAAGGACCTGGAGCGGGTGATGGAGCAGTTCGTGGCGGGCGAGATCGACGTGCTGGTCTGCACGGCCATCATCGAGTCCGGCCTCGACATCCCCCGGGCCAACACGATCCTCATCAACCGGGCCGACCTGTTCGGCCTGGCGGACCTGTACCAGCTGCGGGGACGGGTCGGCCGCGCCAACCTGAGGGCCTACGCGTACCTCCTGGTGCCGGGGGAGGCGGAGCTCACCCCGGACGCCCGGCGTCGGCTGCAGGCGCTGCAGGAGTTCACCGAACTCGGCGCGGGCTTCCGGATCGCCACCCACGACCTCGAGATCCGGGGCGCCGGGGAACTGCTGGGGAAGGCCCAGTCGGGCCAGATGGCGGCCATCGGCTTCGA
>CAZGRT010000241.1:0-8542 GCA_964528225.1 uncultured Thermodesulfobacteriota bacterium
GGCGTCCTCCTCCTTCACGAGCTGGATCAGGAACAGCTTTCCCAGGACGTCCTCCTCGACGCGGCTCCGCATGTCCATGAACATCTCGAAGCCTTCCTTCTTGTAGACCACCAGGGGATTCTCCTGCGCATAGCCGCGCAACCCGATCCCCTCCCGGAGGTGATCCATGCTGAGGAGGTGGTCCTTCCAGTGCGTGTCGATGGCCTGGAGCAGGATGTACTTCTGGAGGCGGGCGGCCATCTCCGGGCCGAACTCCGCGAGCTTCTCGTCGTAGCGCCGCATGACGGTCCGGTCGACCCGCTCGACGAGCTTGTCCTTGAGCTTGGCCAGTTCTCCGTCCTCCTCGACCAGTTGGACGTGGAACTGCTTGAAGATCATCTCGCGCAGCCCCTGGAGGTCCCACTTCTCGGGCGGCTCGGTCGCGGGGCAGCGTCCCTCCACCAGGTCCGAGACCACCCCCCCGGCCATCTGCCGGATCTCCTCGGTGAGGTCTTCCTCGGCGAGGACCTCGCGCCGCCACGTGTAGATGGCGGTGCGCTGCTTGTTCATCACGTCGTCGTAGTCGAGCAAGTGCTTCCGGATGTCGAAGTTGTGGGCCTCGACCTTCTTCTGCGCGTTCTCGATGGCCTTGCTGATCCAGGGGTGCTGGATGTCCTCGCCCTCCTGGAGGCCGAGCTTGGTGAGCAGCCCCGAGATCCTCTCGGAGCCGAAGATCCGCATCAGGTCGTCTTCCAGGCTCAGGTAGAACCGAGAGGACCCGGGGTCTCCCTGACGCCCCGACCGGCCGCGCAGCTGGTTGTCGATGCGCCGGCTCTCGTGACGCTCCGTCCCCAGGATGTGGAGCCCGCCGGCGGCGATCACCTCCTCCTTCTCCTGGGCGCAGATCTTCCGGTACTTCTCGAGCGCGGCCGCGTGTCCCTCGGGATCGACCTCGGGGTCCACCTCACCCCGCGCCAGGAACACCGGGTTGCCCCCGAGCATGATGTCGGTGCCGCGGCCGGCCATGTTGGTCGAGATCGTCACGGCACCCTTCCGGCCGGCCTGGGCCACGATCTCCGCCTCGCGCTCGTGGTACTTCGCATTGAGGACGTGGTGCGGCACCCCGTGGCGCTTGAGCATCTTCGCCAGCTTCTCGGAATTCTCGATGGAGATGGTTCCCACGAGGATCGGCTGTCCCTTCTTGTGGAGCTCGTCGATCTCCTGCACCACGGCCTCGAACTTCTCCCGGGCGGTCCGGTACACCACGTCCCCGTGGTCCGCGCGGACCATGGGCCGGTTCGTCGGGATCACCATCACGTCGAGGTCGTAGATCTTCTTGAACTCGACGGCCTCGGTGTCCGCCGTGCCGGTCATCCCCGCGAGCTTCTCGTACATGCGGAAGAAGTTCTGGAACGTGACCGTGGCGAGGGTCTGGTTCTCGCTCTCGATCTTCACCCCCTCCTTGGCTTCCACCGCCTGGTGGAGGCCGTCGCTCCAGCGGCGGCCCGGCATCAGCCGGCCCGTGAACTCGTCGACGATCGTCACCTTGCCGTCCTTCACCACGTACTCGACGTCGCGCTTGTACAGGACGTGGGCGCGCAGCGCCTGGTTCACGTGGTGCAGGGTCTCGATCTGCCGGGGATCGTAGAGGTTCTCAACGCCGAGCAGTCGCTCCACCTTCGCCACGCCCTGCTCGGTGAGAATCGTGGAACGGGCCTTCTCGTCCACCGTGTAGTCGCCGTCGGCGCCCTTCTCGTCCTGCGCCTTCCGGAGGTGGGGGATGACCTTGTCGATGACGTAGTACTTCTCGGTCGACTGCTCCGACGGGCCCGAGATGATGAGGGGAGTCCGCGCCTCGTCGATGAGGATCGAATCCACCTCGTCCACGATCGCGTAGTGGAAGGGGCGCTGGACGTAGTCCTCGAGGCGGAACTTCATGTTGTCGCGCAGGTAGTCGAAGCCGAACTCGTTGTTGGTCCCGTAGGTGATGTCGGCCTCGTACGCGGCCCGCCGTTCGGCGTCGTTGAGACCGTGGACGATGACGCCGACCTTCATGCCGAGGAACCGATAGACCTCCCCCATCCATTCGGAGTCGCGACGGGCCAGGTAGTCGTTGACGGTCACCACGTGGACCCCCCGCCCCGTGAGGGCGTTGAGGTACACGGGAAGCGTCGCCACCAGGGTCTTCCCCTCGCCGGTCTTCATCTCCGCGATGCGGCCCTGGTGGAGGACCACGCCTCCGATGATCTGGACGTCGAAGTGGCGCATGCCGAGGGTGCGGCGGGCCGCCTCGCGCACGGCGGCAAAGGCCTCGGGCAGGAGCCCGTCGAGGGGTTCGCCGCCCGCGAGCCGCTCGCGGAAGCGGGGGGTCACGGCCTGCAGTTCCGCATCCGACAATGCCCGGAACGACTCCTCGAGCTCATTGACGCGCTCCACCAGCGGACGGATGCGCTTGAGGTCGCGCTCGTTCTGGGTTCCGAAAATCTTCTTCAGGACGTAGGAAAACATGGAGTCGACTCCGACCGAGGCCTGTGAGGGCGCATCGGATCAAGAAAGAACGGTCTCTGCGTGAGGAGTTGCAAGGCGGGACCCACGGATAACGGGAAGGGAGGAGCGCAGGGCTCCTCCGAACCGTGGATGCTAGCACCCGGGTTTCGGGGAGTCAAAAGGTTTGGCTTCGGGACCTCAGGGAGATTCCGTCCCCAGCAGGCGGCCCAGTGTCTCGAGTTCGCCTGCGTCGAGCACCGGGTCCCCGGCGCCGCCTTCCGGGCCCGATCGCGCCGTCGGGCCACACCGGTAGGCCATGCCCGCAAGGGCCCCGCGTGCGCGGCGCACCGCGTCGCCCAGGCCGTGGGCGGCCCCGCAGATCGCGTCGAGGTCGGCCGGTCCCAGCAGATCGGCTCCGCCGCACACGGACACCCTGTGGACTATGCAGTCGCGCAGGTCCCCCAGAACGGGAGCGGGGAGGTCCACCTCCTCGAGGTCCGGGAGCGGCGGCGGGCCCTCGCCGCAGAGGGCCAGCGCCGTCACGGGGCTGCCCGCCACCCGCAGCGCGCAGAGGATCTCGGCCTCGGGACGGGCTCCTTCGCCGAGCCCTCCCCCGAGAAACACGGCGACGGGGCCGGTGGAGCAGAAACGCTCCAGCAGGCTGGCGTACAGGGGGAACACCAGTTCACCCCCCCGCGCAGGACCCTCCGTGCCGACCGCCACCGACGCCAAGGCGTCGAGGAAGTCGTCGGTCTCCTCGCACCACCGATCGCCGAGCCAGAGCACGCTGGTTCCGGCCGCCGCCAGGTCCTCCGCAACCCGGGCCAGCAGCGTCTCCCGGCCCGAGCCCGCCGGACCCCGCAACCACGCCCCCCGGCCCTGGGCGAGCAACCGCGACAGGCGGGCCCGGACCTCGGCTCGCTCCGGGGTTTCCCAGAACAGGGCTCCGTCGCTCACGGGGGCGAAGGGGTCCCGACCGAGGCCGAACAGCCGGTACACGGCCTCACGCCCCCAGACGGGCCCGGGCCTGCCGCAACCGCCCCCCGACGTCCCGGTAGGACGGATCGACCTCGGAAGCCTTCTCGAAGAACTGGATCGCTTGCTCCGCGGTCCCTGCCTCCTCGGCCGTGCATCCCATCTCGTACAGGATCGCGACCCGGTCCTCCGCCGCATTGTCGGGCGACGCCAGGGCCATGCGGAGTGCCGCCAGCGCGTCCCCGTGCCGCCCGAGATCTCGCATCACCAGGGAGAGGGAGGTATAGGCGTCCTTCTGCCGCTCCGGGGACCGCGCCGCCATCTGGAACTCCTGCAGCGCCTCGTCGAACAGGCCCATCTCCCGGTAGGCCACGCCCAGGTTGTAGTGGGTCTCGAAGTCCGAATCCTCCAGGCGCTCGGCGATCCCCGATTTGAACTCCCTGACGATGTCGTCGAGTTCCGAGACCTCGAAGTCCTCGAAGCCCTCGAACTCGCTTCCCAGGCGCAGGTCGAGGCCCTCGAGCACCTCTGCCTGCAGGTCCACGAAATCCCCTTCTGCGTCCCCCGGCTCCTCCGGCGACCAGCCCAGGCTCTCCAGCCGCGTCGCCACGTGGACGGAGGCTGGGAAGTGGCCTCGCAACTGGAGTAGGACATCGATCGCCTCGTCCCGGCGCCCCTGGCCGGTGAGGGTGTCGGCCCGGGAGAGCCCCCGACGGAGCGCCTGCTCTTCCTCCGCCGCATCCCCCCCAGGCACTCCGTAAGGGGCGTCCGCCGTTTCGTCGACGAACTCGATCCCGATGGGCGCGGGCTCCCGCGCCGCCGGGGCCTGTGGCTTGAGCTGCTGCATCGCGCGGCGGGCCTGCTCGTTGCCGCCGTCTACCTCGAGGATCGCCTCGTACGCGCGAAAGGCTTCGTTCTCCCGACCCGTGTTCCGGAAGATCTCGGCGATCTTGAGCTGCTCCTGGGTCCACCCGTCCCGGTCGCCTTGACGCTGAAAGAGATCCCGGAGCTTCTGGCGGATCTCCACGTCCTCGGGGGCGAGCCCGGTCAGCTCGCGAAGCTTCTCGGCCGCCTTCTGGTCGATGCCGTACTTGAGGTAGAGCTCCGCTTCCACCAGGCCCTGCTGGAGGTCGTCGTCTCCTCCGGACGCGGGCTCCGCTCCCCATTCCTGCTCGAAACCGGGGACCTCCGCGGCCTGCTCCTCCACGGGCTCTGGCGCGACTTCCACCATGACCGACCCGAGGTGCAACCGGGCTTCGGCATCCTCGGGCGAGATCTCGAGGACCTTCCGGAAGTAGAACTCCTCCTTCTGGTGCAGGCCCCGGCGACCGTACACCTTGGCGACGGCCTTGAAGGCCTGCGCCAGCTCGCTCTTGTCTCCCCGGGCCTGAGCGATGGCGGCCAACTGCTCCAGGATGAACAGGTCGTTGGGATCTTCCTCGTAGAGGCCGAGGGCGATCTTCCGGGCCTCGGGGAGCTGTCCTACGCTCAGGTTCGCCCGGAGCGCAAGGAGGCGAAGCTCCCGATTCTGGGGGTCTCGGCCGAGCCCCTCTCGCAGCACCTCGAGGGCCTTGGACTCCTCACCCAGGTCGACGTAGAGCTCGGCCAACTTCTGGAGCACCACCTGGTGCCTCTGGGACTTCTCGTAGAAGGACTCCACGGCCTGGAGGAGCTTCCGGGAGCGGCCCTCACCCCGGAGCTGGAGCACGAGTTTCGAGAACTCGTCGGAGAACTCCTGGTACTTGTCCTCCTCGAGGTACAACTCCGCCAGGTGGATCTTGATGGCGACGTTCTCGGGAGCCAGCTCCTCCATGCGGATGAGCAACTCCTCCGCCTCGGACTGCCGCTCCTGACGCCGGAGCACGTCGACCCCGCGCTTGAACCATCCCAGGGCGTCGCCGATGAGCCCCTGCTTGACGTACATCTCCCCCATGTTCCGGTAGAGGACCGGGTTGTCGGGTTCGACGCGCAGGGCCTGCTTGTAGACGGCGATGGCCTTGAGGTAGAAGCCCTGGTCCGCATAGGTCTCGGCCACCAGCAGGCACTCGTCCACCGCCTCGCGCTTCCGGCCCACCAAGCCGTACAACTCGATCAGCTTCAGGCGTGTACGGATGTCGCGAGAGTCCGCGGCGAGCACCTTCTTGTACTCGTCGATGGCACGCTGGAACTGCCTGCGCTCCTTGTAGCGCTGGGCGCTCCGAGCGATCTTGTCCCGGTCGATCGCCATGCTTCCTCGATTCTCAGCTTTCGCCGACGTGCTCTTCGTAAGCCGCGGCGTCCAACAGACGCCTCGGGTCGAAGCCCGGAGACAGCCTCACCCGGATCAGCCATCCCTCTCCATAGGGATCATCGTTGATCCGCTCCGGTGCGTCCTCCACGCCCCGATTCACGGCCTCCACCTTGCCGCCCACCGGACAGTACAGTTCGGAGACCGACTTGGAGGACTCGACCGTCCCGAAGACCTCCCCTTCCGAAAGTTCCCGACCTTCCTCCGGGAGTTCCAGGAACACGATGTCCCCCAGCTCCTTCTGGGCGTGATCCGTGATCCCCACGGTGGCCGCCCCGTCCTCGAGGCGGGCCCACGTGTGCTCCGGGTGGTAACGCAACTCCTTGGGCACATTCATCGTCATCTCCCGCGGTCCGACTGAAGCCCTTCCGGGACAAAGTTCGCGCTAGGCCCCCTTGGGCCCTATGGCACCGAAGCCCTTCGACAGTGTGGTGATGCTATCGCACCCGTCCGCCGTGATGAAGACCGTGTCTTCCAGCCGCACTCCGAGTTCGTCCGGCAGATAGATCCCGGGCTCCACGGTGACCACCATGCCCTCCCGTGCGACCTCGTCGGACCGGGAGCTGACGGTGGGGGCCTCGTGGACCGCGAGCCCCACGCCGTGCCCGGTCCCGTGACCGAACCGATCGCCGAAACCCGCTTCGCGGATCACCTCCCGCGCCGCCCGGTCCACGTCGGCCAGCCGGACTCCGGGTCTCAACGTCGCCAGGGCCGACGCCTGAGCCGCTCTCACAACCTCGTAGACCTGACGCGCCCGATCGGAGACCTCGCCCACCGGCACGGTCACGGTCTCGTCAGAGCAGTATCCGTCGAGACGGACACCGAAATCGACCACCACGAGGTCTCCCCTTCGGAAGGGCCGCCCGGAGGGTCGTGCATGGGGCAGGGCACCCCGCTCCCCGGAGGCCACGATGACCTCGAAGGCGAGACCATCCGCGCCCCGGCGCAGACACTCGATCTGGAACTCGCGGGCGACTCGCTCCTCCGTGTTCCCGGGTCTCACCCCCTCCAGCACCGCACCCAGTGCGTCCTCCGCGAGCCGGGCCGCCGCGCGCAACCGGACGAGTTCGCCGGCGTCCTTGGTCATCCGCAGGGCGTCGAGCGCCGCACCGAGGTCCACCAGGTCGGCTCCCTCCAGGCGCCGGCAGAAGCGAGCGGCGCGGGCAGCGCTGAGGCTCGAAGCCTGGTATCCAACCCAACGGGCTCCCTGTCCGGCGCAAGCCTCCGCGGCCGCACGATCCAGATCTACCGCCTCCCGCACCTCCACCCCCCGCGTCTCCTGGCCGGCCTGGAGCACGTACCGGGAGTCCGTGAGGAAGAGGTTCGATCCCTCCCCCAGCAGCAGCACGCCGTTGGAGCCCGTGAACCCGCACAGGTAGCGGACGCAATGAGGATCCGCGACGAAGAGCTTGTCCAGGCGCTCCCGCGCCATGAGGAGGCGGGCGCGCTCGATCCGCTCGCCGTAGGGGAAGGCGGTCGCCGGCGGCACCAACGGGGCCTACCGATGAGACGCGAGGTGGCCGACGAGCCCGCGCAGGCCCAGGCCGTAGCTCTCCGCCCCGAACCCGGCCACGGTGCCCACCGCCACGTCGGCCAGCAGCGATCGCCGGCGAAACGGCTCCCTGCGGTGGACGTTGGACAGGTGGACCTCGACGAAGGGCAGTCCCACGGCGAGGAGCGCGTCCCGAAGGGCGACGCTCGTGTGGGTGTAGGCAGCCGGATTGATCAGGATCCCGTCGAAACGGCCCGGACACGCCTGGATCCGGTCGACCAAGTCCCCCTCCCCGTTGGCCTGGTGACACTCCACGTCGATGCCGAGTTCGGAAGCGAGGTGCTGCAGGCCCTCGTCGATCTCGGCGAGCGTGCAGGACCCGTAGACGCCCGGCTCCCGAGTCCCCAGCAGATTGAGGTTCGGGCCGTGCAGGACCAACACCTTCACGGGTGACTCCCTCTCGCTCTCGGCTGTCCGGCACCGCGACCCGCCCGCCGGATCAGGCGCCCTGGACGGCCCTCCACCTCCGAACGCGCTCGAGCCATGTGGCAAGTTCCGCAAGGCCTTGCGGTTCCCCTCCGCCTACGAGGGCCCGAAGACGGCTGCGGATCTCCCCGTCGTCCGGGTGGAGCTGCGCAAGTTCCCGGTACATCGCCACGGCGGCGTCACGGTCGCCCTGCGACAGGTACAGGTCCGCCAACGTGCGGGAGGCGATCCCGGATGATTCCGAGGACCCTTCGGCCGAGGTCTCTTCGCCCCCTTCCGCGACCCGCTCCCACAAGTCGTCGAAGACCCTCCGGAGACCCCGGGGCAGGTCTTCCAACGCCTCGAGCACGGCCCGGGCCTCGCCCCCGCGCCCACAGCGCAGGAGGAAGTACGCCTCCTGAAGGCGGAAGAGCGCCCCGGAGCGGTTCGAGAGCTCCCGGAGCCCCTCCTCGGGTTCCAGGTGCTCGATCCACAGGGGCGCCAGATCCTCCGGCCCGCGGTTTCGAAGCCAATCCTTCCTGTGCTCGAGTCCTTCGCTCTCCCTCATCAAGCGCACGCTGTCGTCCACCGTCGCCCCCGAGACCCGAAACGCGCCGACTCCTCTCAGTTGGACCCGGGCGCCTGGGACGTCATGGGGTCGATGAAGGTGATGTTCACCGACGTCTGGGTTCGGTCCTTGTCGTTGTTCAGCCGGTCCCGGTAGTAGATGTCCAGGACGGCCGTCATGTTCGTCACGCCCTCCGCGATCGGGTCGCCGAAGAGGAAGATGTCCCGCAGGCCTCCCGCCACCTTCTTCATGTCCTCGGGAACGAGGATGATCTCGAGGTCGCCGGACT
>CAZGRT010000242.1:0-3218 GCA_964528225.1 uncultured Thermodesulfobacteriota bacterium
GGTCCGGCCGACCCGCTTCGCCTTGATCCTGGCCTTCAGCTCCTCGAAGGAGCGGCGCTCGAACGCGGCGTCCTCGTAGGTCTCGGCGAGGTAGCTCCCCACGGCCACGATCCAGTCCCAGGCCGGGACGTACCGGTACGCCACTACCTTGTTCCTCGGGTAGGGGTCGCCCAGAACCTCGTTCCGCCAGGGGTAGACGATGTAGAGAACCTCGCCCGGGCCCGCCTCTGCGGCGCGCCGGCACATCTCCCGGATGAAGTACCGCCCGTCCTCGTCCTGGGCGTCGTAGATGTTCTCCCCCTCCCGGGCCGGGTGGATCACCAGGTCCCCACGGAGCGTCATGGCGTAGAAGTAGCCGCTCTCCCCCACGTTGACGGCGCGCAGGGCCCGCCGGGCCTCCCGCTGGGCCCCGGCGAGGTCCATCCGGCCCGCCCCGATCCTCTCGTGCTCCGCCTCGATCACGCTGTAGGCGAAGTTCACGAGGGTGGCGAGGTCTCGCTCCACCGTGGCCTTCTTGTCCTGCTTGTACACCTGGAATTGCTGGTGGTGGGCGTTGAGGAGGTCCAGCGTGAACTGGGCCATGTGCTCCAGGTCGTCTTCGCTGGTCTGGGTGATGCCGAGGTAGGCCTGGCGGGTCGCCACGGCGCCCACGACGCCTCCCACCACCAGGATGGGCACGACCACGAGGGGCAGCACCATGACCAGCAGCTTCCAGCGGAGCTTCAGGTTCTGCAGGAAGCGCATGGGGTGGCCTCCGACGGCTCAGGGCTCGCTCTCGGCGGAAGGTCCTGCTGCCGGGGAATTCCGCGGTCCGATCGCGGCAAAGGCTACCGGCGCGTCGACGGGCGAGTCAAGGAAGCGTCACGGCGGGATAATCGGTGCGGGGCGACGTGGTCTGGGAGGCGAGGGCTCCCGCGAATCGGCAGCCTAGCGGGCCCCTTCCCACCGGGCCGCGGCCGCCTCGGCCTCCCGGGCCCCGTGCAGGTCGTCGCGAGCCCGCCGTGCCTCCGCCACCAGGCGATAGCCCCGGGCCTTGAGGTCGCGGCGGTCGGGCCCCGCCAGGCTCACCGCCTTCAGGGCCGTCGCCTCGGCCTGCCGCGGCTGCCCCTGGCGCAGGCGCACCTCGGCCAGCCGCGCCCAGAGCTCCGGGTCGCCGGGCTCGATGCGGATCGCCCTCTCCAGCGCCCCGGCGGCCGCGTCGTACCGCCCGGCCCGGGTCTCGTCGGATGCCGCGCGGACCAGGGCCACCACCGCCCCGCCGGGCTCCGCCCCCGGCGCAGCCGGCTCCGCAGCGGGAGCCTCGACCCCCTCCGCACCGGGAGGCGGCGCACTGCCTGGGGTCTCCACCGCGGTCCCGGAACGCCGAACCGTCGGGGGAACGGCGCAGCCTCCCGCGAGCCCGGCCACCAGCACCGCCGCCACCAGCCGCCTAACCTTCATCACCGCCTCCTCCGCGAGAACGCTTCCCTGAGCCCGCCCCCCCGGACGCCCTCTCCGGCGCCCGGGCCCGCCGAGCACCTCAGAAGAGCCCGCGCACCCAGTCCACAGCCTTCCGGAACCCCTCCGAGGAAGGATGCCTCGGGGCGGTCCCCTCCAGGAACGGCAGCTCCACGCAGTCCCCGCACCAACCGCTCGCGCGCTCCCCGCTCCGGGGATCCACCCGCGCCGTCTCGATCCCCTCGGGGGTGCCGAGGGAGAGGGGCGCGGCACGGATTCCCGACATGATCTCCGCCCAGAGCGGCAGCGCTCCCGTGGCACCGGTCAGGCCCGTGGGCGAGTTGTCGTCGGTTCCGATCCAGACCACCCCCAGGCGGTCCTGGGTGAACCCTGCGAACCAGCTGTCCCGGAGGTCGTCCGTGGTGCCGGTCTTCCCGGCCGCCGAGAAACCCTCTGGCAGGTACTCCCGGGCCGGGCGCCCGGTCCCCTCGCGGACGGCGACCTCCAGCGCCGCGTCGACCAGGTGCACCACCGCAGGGTCGAGCGCCCGCTCCACCGACAGGGGGTAGCGCTGCACCGGCCTCCCCTCGGCGTCGAGGACGTCGCGAACCGTCCGCAGGGGCGTCCGGAACCCCCCGGCGGCCAGAGTCTGGTACATCTGCGTCACCTCCAGGGGCGTCATCTCCACCGCGCCCAGCAGGACCGACGGATACGCCGGGTATCGCCGCTCCACCCCCAGCGCCACCAGGGTGTCCAGCACGGGCTCGAGCCCCACGTCGAGGCCGACCCGGACGGTGGCCGCGTTGTACGAATTCGCCAGCGCCTGGTAGAGGAGCACCGGCCCGCGGAACGTGCGGTCGAAGTTCCGGGGCTCCCAGGGGCCCGAGGGCGTCTCCACCCGCACCGGCGAGTCGTCCACGACCGTGGCCAGGGTGTAGCGCTCCGGCCGGGCCAGGGCCGCGAGGTAGACCGCGGGCTTCACGAGCGAGCCGATGGGCCGGACCGCGTCGATCGCCCGGTTGAAGCCGCCGGCCTCGAAGCGCCGCCCCCCCACGGCGGCGAGCACCTCGCCGGTGCGGGGGTCGGCGAACAGGCCCGCCGTCTGGAGCGACTCCTCCGGCATCCCCCGCGACCCCTCCAGACCCGCGAGGCGCCCGGCCATGACGGCCTGCACCCGGACCTGCACCCCCGGGTCGAGGGTCGTGAACACCCGAAGCCCCTCGGTCCGCAGGTCCTCCTCCCGGTAGTCCCGGGAGAGCTGCCGCCGGACCAGGTCGAGGAAGGCCGGGTACCTCGTCACGCCGCTCGGCGGGTCGGCCGTGACCCCGAGGGGCCGGGCCTTGGCCTGCCTCACCTCCGCCGCCCCGGCGGCACCCCGGGAGGCCATCAGGTCCAGCACGAGGTCCCGCCTCTCCCGGGCCTGTCGCGGGTGCCGCCGCGGGTCGTACTGGGACGGCCCCCTCACCAGCGCGAGCAGGAGCGCGACCTGGGCCACGTCCAATTCCTCCAGGGGCCGCTCGAAGTAGAACGCGCTGGCGAGACCGAACCCGTGGATCGACCGCTTCCCGTCCTGGCCCAGGTACACCTCGTTGCAGTACGCCTCGAGGATCTCGTCCTTGCCGTAGTGCCACTCCAGGAGGAGCGCCATGATCGCCTCGTTGACCTTGCGGGCGAGGGTGCGCTCCGAGGTGAGATAGAGGTTCTTGACCAGTTGCTGGGTGAGCGTGCTTCCCCCCTGGACGACCGAGCCCGCCCGGATGTTGGCGACGAACGCACGGAGC
>CAZGRT010000243.1:0-2163 GCA_964528225.1 uncultured Thermodesulfobacteriota bacterium
CGACTACTCCCCGGAGCACGGCCAGGCCCAGCACTACCGCAACCTGGCCAAGGCCATGGACGAGAACGAGATGTTCGTGATCCCGAACCCGTTGGAGATCTCGTCCCTGGAGAAGCTCCTGATGGACTACGGGTTGTTCGGGTAAAGGCGGTTATTCGTCACTGGTTGTTGGTCGTAGCAAGAACCAACAACCAACAACCAACAACCAAGAACCAAGAACGATTGAGGTCTTCCCATGGAAAAGCCCAGATACCACATCCTCGTCTGCTCCAGCTTCCGCGGCACGGAGCCAAAGGGCGTCTGCCACCAGAAAGGCGCCCAGGGGCTGCTGCCGTACCTGGAGTCGGAGATCGCCGACCGCGGCCTGGACGCCCTCGTCTCGAGCACCAGCTGCCTCAAGGTGTGCGACGGCGGGCCGGCCCTTGTGGTGTACCCGGAGGGCCACTGGTACGGCGGCGTGGGGGAGGAGGCCGTCGACGCGATCCTCGACGCCCTGGAAGAGGGCGGCGTGGCGGAGGAGTTCCTGTTGTAGGGCGGGTGACGTGAGACGTGAGACGTGAAGCGTGAAGCAGAGGGCCCGGAGTGATGGGCTGTCACTGGTGAGCTGGAGTCACCCATGATCCTCGAAGCGCGCAGAGAACAGGTCCACCGCAAGGGCGACGAGGCCTTCACCCTGGCCTGCAACAAGGACAGCACGGCCGGTGCGGTGAGTCAGAGGGCGTGCGTGTTCTGCGGGTCGCGGGTGGTCCTCTACCCGATCGCCGACGCCCTGCACCTGGTCCACGGCCCGGTGGGGTGCGCGGCCTACACCTGGGACATCCGGGGTGCCCTCTCCTCCGGGCCCGAGCTCCACCGGCTGAGCTTCTCCACCGACCTCCAGGAGAAGGACGTGATCTTCGGCGGCGAGGGGAAGCTCGAGGCGGCGCTCCGCGAGCTCATCGACCGCCACGCGCCCCGAGCGGCGTTCGTCTACTCCACGTGCATCGTGGGGATCATCGGCGACGACCTCGAGGCGGTGTGCAAGCGGGTGGAGGCGGAGAAGGGCATCCCGGTCATCCCGGTCCAGTCCGAGGGCTTCAAGGGCAACAAGCGCGAGGGCTACAGCGCCGCCTGCACCGCCATGATGAGGCTCGTGGGCACCGGGGACGTCGACCGGATCTCGCCCCTGTCGGTCAACATCCTCGGCGACTTCAACCTCGCGGGGGAGATCTGGATCATCCGGGGCTACTTCGAGCGCATGGGCGTCCAGGTGGTGGCGAACATCACCGGAGACGGCAGGGTGGACGACCTCGCGCGGGCCCACGGGGCCGCGCTCAACGTGGTCCAGTGCTCGGGCTCCACCATGGACCTGGCGCGCATGATGAAGCAGAAGTACGGCACGCCCTTCCTCCGCGTCTCCTACTTCGGCGTGGAGGACATGGCCGAGTCCCTCTACGACGTCGCGCGGTTCTTCGCGGACCGGGACCCGGACATGCTCCCCCGCACCCAGGACCTGGTCCGGGAGGAGCTCGCCGTGCTCTACCCGAAGCTCCAGGAGTACCGGAAGGCCCTGACCGGCAAGCGGGCCGCCATCTACGTGGGCGGGGCGTTCAAGGCCTTCTCCCTGGTGAAGGCCTTCCGGCTCCTCGGCATGGACGTGGTGATGGTGGGCTCCCAGACCGGCACCGAAGAGGACTACCGGGAGCTCTACGAGATCACCGACGAGGGCACGATCATCGTCGACGACACCAACCCGCTGGAGCTGGCGGAGTTCGTGCGGGAGAAGGACGTGGACGTGCTGGTGGGCGGCGTGAAGGAGCGCCCCATCGCCCACAAGCTCGGCGTGGGGTTCTGCGACCACAACCACGAGCGCAAGGAGGCGCTGGAGGGCTTCGTGGGCATGCTCAACTTCGCCGACGAGATCTACCGCACGGTCATGAGCCCCGTGTGGCGCTTCGTTCCCCGGCGGGCGGAGGTGAGCCATGGCTGAGACCGCCCGGACACCTGCCGGCCCGTCACCCGTCACCCGTCACCCGTCACGGGCCCCCTACGTCTCCACGACCAACGCCTGCAAGCTCTGCAAGCCCCTGGGGGCGTGCCTGGCCTTCCGCGGCGTCGAAGGGGCGATCCCGTACCTGCACGGCTCCCAGGGTTGCGCCACCTACATGCGGCGTTACCTGATCA
>CAZGRT010000244.1:0-4094 GCA_964528225.1 uncultured Thermodesulfobacteriota bacterium
ACCGGGAGCCAGTAGGACTGCAGGGCGGCGGGGAGCGGCTCGATCCCGCTCGGCAGGCTCACGGCGGCGAGCACGAACACCAGCGCCACGGGCGACGCGAAGGCTCCGAAGCTCGGCAGCTGGTAGCGCAGCTGGAGCAGGAGGTACAGCCCCACGACGCACCACCCGAAGAAGCTCATGGCCTCGTGCAGGCTCGTGACCGGCGTGTAGCCGGCCTCGGCGAACCGCACCACCAGTCCCAGGGTGTGCAGGCCGAAGGCACCCCAGGTGATCCGCCCGGCCCACGTGCGCACCGCCGGCTGCAGGGCCACCAGGTACGCCAGGTGGAACCCCGTGGCCGCCAGGTAAACCAGCGCGGACCCCTTCAACAGCCAGACGTTCATCGACCCTCCCTGCCGTCGAGTTCCATCCCCTCGCCGAGCGCCGCCCTCGCCTTGGCCTCCGCCGCCTCCGGGTCGCCCCGAGAAAGATCCTCCAGGGCGCCCGAGTCGAAGAACCGGCGGGCGCGCTCGGCCGCGCCGGCCCCCGTCGGGCGGAAGCGCCGGGCCAACTCCGCCAGCTCCGCCAACCCCTCGGGCAGGACCGCCGCGATCCGATCCCGCACCCAGGCCGCGAGCGCGGGCGCCGTTCCCTCCGTCCCCACGGCCACGGTCACCGGGCCGCGCCGCACCACGGCGGGCACGTGGAGCGAGCTGCCCTCCGGGTCGTCCGCGACGTTGACCCAGGCCCCGCACCGGGCCCCGGCCTCGCCCACGGCCCGGTTGACCTCCCGCACCGGTGTGGCCGCGAACACCAGCGCCTGGTCCCTCGCGTCGCCCGCCTCGAACGCCCGGGGCTCCCACCGCAGCGCCCCGGTGCGGGCGAGCTCGCGCACGCCGTCACAGGCCTCGGGCGCCACCACGGTCACCCGTGCGCCCGCGGCTACAAGGCCCCGGGCCTTGCGCAACCCCACGGCGCCGGCACCGACCACGAGGCAGGGACACCCGGTCAGGCGAAGGGTCGCCGGGTAGCCGGGCGCGCCGGCCGGCACCACGCTACTCCCCTCCACCCGGGAGGCCCTCGAGCACCGCGGCGAAGAGGAGGGGCACCAGGATCTCGTGGGGCCCGGTCAGGTGATAGCCCCGGCCCCCCCCCGCCGTCGGCCGCCCCACCACGTTGACCGACGGCCGATAGTGCCGCACGAAGTCGAGGTCCGCCGTGGTGAAGCATCGCACCTCGTGCCCCAGGTTGCGCACGAGGGTCAAGGCCTTGAGAAACACCTCCGGCAGCACGACCGCGCTCCCGATGTTCAGGTACACCCCTCCTTCGAGCCGGCTTACCACCGCGCAGAAGCGCCGGAAGTCCAGCAGGCTGGCCCCGCCGACGGCCTCGCCGTCCGCGTCCGGGTGCATGTGGGGGATGTCCGTCCCCAGCGCCACGTGAACCGTCGCGATCGCGCCGCAGCGGTACGCCGCGGCCAGCAGGCTGCGGTCGCGGTGCGGAAGCCCCTCCTCCCAGATCGCCTCCCCCACGGCCCGCCCCAGGCCCACGCCCCGCCGGTGCCCGTCCCGGATCACCCGGTTGAGCCACTGCCCGGTCTCCGCGGCCATGCCGAAACGGCCGTCCTCGAGTCGGGCGCCCACGTCCTCGGAGCTGTGGCCGCAAAACGCGAGCTCGAAGTCGTGGACGATCCCGGCGCCGTTGAGGGCCACGCTCGTCACCACGCCCCGCTCCAGGAGATCCGCGTACAGCGGCTGGAGGCCCACCTTGAGGTTGTGGGCGCCGAGCCCGAGGGCCACCACGCGCTCCGACCGGTGGGCCTCGGCCACCGCCCCCGCCACGGCCCGCAGATCGCCGGCCTGGAGGAACCCGGGCAGGGCGTCCAGGAATTCCCGGAAGGACCCGCCCGGGCGGTACGGGGCCCGGAAGGCGTCCACGCTCACCTTGCTCGGCCGGCTCCCCAGGGCGTAGGTGCGGACGCCCGAGGGGTCGAGGACCGCCGAAGGGTCGAGCCGCAGCGCCATCAGCGCCCCGCCTCCGGGTACAGGATCGCGTCCAGCAGGTCGCAGAAGCCGTGGACCCACGCCGCATGCGCCTCCTGGATCCGCGGGGTCTCGCGGCTCGGCGCCCGGAACACGTGGTCGCAGGCAGCCCCCGCAGCCAGCCCCGCCTCGCCGGTCAGGCCCACGCAGAGACAGCCTGCGTCGCGGGCGGCCGCCAGCCCGCGCAGCACGTTGGGGCTCTCCCCGCTCGTGGTGATCCCCACGGCCACGTCTCCCGGCCGGGCCAGGGCCCGCACCTGCTTCTCGAAGACCTGCTCGAACCCGAAGTCGTTCCCGATCGCCGTGAGGGCCGACGTGTCGGTGGTGAGGGCCAGCCCCGCGAGGGGAGGCCGGTTCACCCGGAACCGGTTCACCAGCTCGGCGGCGAGGTGCTGGGCGTCCGCGGCCGAGCCCCCGTTGCCGAAGGCGAGCACCTTCCCGCCCGCGGCCAGCCGCTCGGCCCCGAGCCGCGCAACGACCACCAGTTCTCGGGACGCCTGGTCCGCGAACGCCTCCAGGACCCGAGCCCCCTCCCGGAAGCCCTCGCGCACGCGGTCTTCCAAACGAATCTCCACGCAACCATCCTCCGAGCGGGACGGAAACACGGGAGGATAGGAAGCCGCCGTCTCCCGTGTCAAGCCCGGGAGCCCCCGGCCGCGACGAAGCGTCCCCTGGCCGCCTGCGCCCAGTGCTCGAACTCCTCCGGTCCCAGGGGGGGCTCGTCCTGCAGGGCCGGGTCCAGCGTGTCTTCCACCCGGCACCGCTGCAGCGTGAAGCGCCCTTGGGCGCCGCAGCGCCCCAACACGGCCCCCACCTGCTCGGCCAGGCGGAGCACCTCGCCGCGGGACAGGAGCGCCGGGTGGACCGTGGTGCGGGCCTCCACGGCGACGCCGGCACCGGCCAGGAGTTCGAGGCTTCGCAGCACGGGGCCGGGGTCGGCGCCCGGGCCGGCGTTGCGGCGGTAGGGGATGTGCTCCAGCGGGGCCTTGACGTCCACGGAGGCGGCCTGGAGCGTCCCGGAGGCGAGCAGTCCCTCCAGCACCTCCGGCCGCGAGCCGTTCGTGTCGAGCTTGACGGGCCAGCGGAGCCCGGCCAGTTCGCGGAGCAACTCCGGCAGCCCCTCGTGCACCGTGGGCTCGCCGCCCGTGACGCACACGCCGTCCACCCACCCGCGCATCGCTTCCAGCCGCTCCAGCACCTCCTCCCACTCGAAGGTGCGCAGCGACTCCGGGCAGCGCACCAGGGCGTGGTTGTGGCAGTAGGGGCAGCGGAAGTTGCACCGGGGCAGGAAGACGACCGCGGCGACCCGCCCCGCCCAGTCCACGAAGGAGGTCTCCAGGAAGCCCTTGATCTCCGGGAGACTCACGGCGCGAACCGGAAAGCGCCCACGCACCGGGCGGGGTCGAGCGGGGCAGCCCCCCCCTGGCGGACCGCGCTCACCTGGTAGAGGCCCCTCTCCGCCAGGATCACCTTGAAGTGGAGAGAGCCCCCGTCAAAGGAGGCGACGCACTCCAGGCTCGGGTGGCCCCCCGTCGTGCCCGGCTCCCGCTTCTCCACCCCGGTCACCGCCAGGAGGCCGAGCACCTGGTCCGCGGATCGCTCCAGAAGCTCCCGCACCTTCTCGGCCGCCGGGACCCTCGGCAGGGGCAACACCGTGACCGAGTAGGCACTCCCATCCTGCAACTGGCGCAGGTAGAGCGTCGCCTCCGCCTGCGTGCCCGGCACGGGCAGCCTCTGCACCGACGGCGTGCCGGGCATCTCCACCGTGAACGAGCCCCCCTCGAACACCTCCACCGCGGAGGCCTCCGGGGCCGCAGCCTCCTCGGCCGGGGCCGGCGCCGCCGCTCCGGCCGCCTCGAGCTGGGCGACCGGGTGCCCCCGCGCGCGAAGCCGCTCCACCACGCCCTCCTCCCCCACGAGGTGCCCGACCCCCACCACCGCGAGCGTCGGCTCGCCGGAGCCGAGCAACCCTTCCACGGCGTCGGCCAGCGTCCGGTTCCGGTTGAGCAGGATGCTCTCGTAGGCGGGGCGCAGGGCGGGGTCCCCCTCGAACTTCTCCGCCGTCAGGCTCTC
>CAZGRT010000245.1:0-5988 GCA_964528225.1 uncultured Thermodesulfobacteriota bacterium
GTCCCTGCTGCTGCCCGTGGCCGAGGTGGCGTGGTTCCTCGCGCGGGAGGGCGGCGGCCTCTGTCACGGCCACCTCGGGCCCGAGCTGGTGTCGGCACCCGCGGGCCTACGCCGCGCTCCGGGAGAACAGCCGCGACTCCCAGTGCCTCGAGTGCCACGCGGTGCGCCTGGAGCGCCTGGCCGGGGCCTACGTCGAGCCTGCGGTGGGCTGCGAGGCGTGCCACGGCCCCGGCGGGAACCATCGCGGCAGGGCCAACATCGTCCGCAGCCCTCCCCAGGAGCGCTGCGTCTCCTGCCACCGGGGCTACCACCCCGGCGATCCCTTCAGCTTCGGGAAGGCCTACCGGGAGATCCGGTGCGATCGGGAGCCCCGGTCTCCCTGACGTCCGCCTCTCCGGTCCTGCCGCCCTCCCGGAGGATCCTCTCCACGATCCCCGTGGTCGAGGACCCGGGCAGAAGCGGCACGGTGGCCACGCGTCCGCCCCAGCCTTCCACCTCGCGGCTCCCCACGATGCGGTCCGGCGACCAGTCGCTTCCCTTCACCAGCACGTCGGGGCGCAGCGCCCGGATCAGCGCGAGGGGGGTGTCCTCCTCGAAGACCACCACGTAGTCGACCGAGCGCAGGGCCGCGAGGAGAGTGGCCCTCTCCCCCTGTGCCAGGATGGGCCGTGCCGGTCCCTTGAGGCGCCGCACGCTCGCGTCCGAGTTGAGCCCCACCACGAGGAGGTCCCCCAGGTCCCGCGCGGCTTCCAGGAGGGCCGCGTGGCCGGCGTGGAGCAGGTCGAAGCAGCCGTTCGTGAACACGACCCGTTCCCCCCGACGGCGGCGGGGTTCGAGCGCGGCCGGCAAGGCGTCCAGGGGTAGGATCTTCTCGGTCAGGGGTGGGTTGGGCACGCGCCCTCCTCGTCACCGGATGCGCCAGGGAAGAACGCCCTCGCTCGCCAGCAGCCGGAGCCCGGCGTCGGGCAGGGGGGCCTCGGTGAGAATCAGTTTCCCGGAAGGTCCGGTCGGATAGAGGAGCCCGGCGAGCTTGGGGTCGTCGACCACCAGCCCGCGGAGGCGCAGCCGCAGCAGCGCGCCGCGGGGCACCTCGACCGAGGCCCTCGTGTGCGGCACCCCGAGCACGGCGAGCAGTTCCTCGAGCACGTTGAGGGGCGCGGCTCCGGGGGGCCACGGGACCGGCAGGTACCCGGCGCGGGAGAGGAGGTCCTCGGAGCGGGCCGGCGCGCGGGGTGGCACCGCGTAGTTGAGCCCCGCGTGGCGGAAGACGAGGTCCGGGCGGAGGGAGTAGGGCACCCCCCCGGCCAGGGTGCAGTCCACCACGGGCCGCACCTGGTGCGGCACCCCCAGCAGCCCGAGCAACCGGGCCACCCCCTCTGCCGGGTCGTCCATCGAGAGCTCGGGCACCGCGGGGGGGGCTTGTCCCCCGGGCGTGCCGATTCCCCCCGAGCCCAACGCGTGGCAGGCGAAGCCTGCGCTGCCGGCCAGGGCCACGAGTCCGGGGTCGAGGGGCGGGCCCGGGGCGAAGAGCAGGTGGATCTTCCCCTCCCATATGTCCTCGGCGCGGGGGATGACCGTCCAGCGCGCGGAGGCCGCGAGCTCGGCCCCCCCGCCCAGGTCGATCGCGCGCGGGCGCTCGGTCAGTTCGTGGAAGCCGAGGTGGGGAAGCACCCGGGCCAGGGTGTCCTCCACGTTCCCCGCGACCCCGCTCACCGTCTGGTAGCCCCACTCCTCCCGGACCGTCTTCGCCGTGGCCGGCGTCATCCGGGAGAGCGGGTCGAGGATCACCTTGCCCCCTGCGGGGCCGGACACCACGGGGAACTCCCGGGCGTCCAGCCGAAGCGCGCGCCCCCGCCCGAGCGGGAGGAACAGTTCCCCCTCCCGGGTGACCTGGCACCCGAGACTCCCCAGCAGGTCGAGGACCGGGCGGTGGCCCGGCGCGGGCGCCGCGGGCGGCCGGGGCGCCGCAGGTCCTGCTCCCGAGCCTGCTCCCGCGACCGGGCCCGCCGAGGGATCCGCTCTTCCGGGACTCGACGTGCCGGTTGCGGGCGCGCTGGGAGCATCCGCGGGACGGAGGACGTCCGGGATGACGATGTGCTGTCCCACGTGCAGAAGGTTCAGGTCCCGCAGCTTCGGGTTCGCCGCGGCCACTGCGGCGAGCGCCTCGCCCATCCTCTCCCGGGGCACCCCGTAGCGGACGGCGAGCACCTTCCACAGGCTGTCGCCCCGCCGCACCGTGTACGAAGCCGGAGTCCGCTCGGGCGCGGGGCCGGCTCCCGGGCGCTCCTCGAGTTTGAAGGGGACGCGCACCACCTGGCCCGGGGCGAGGCCCTCGGGATCGGTTCCCGGGTTGAGCTCGCGGAAGGCGTGGAGGAACTGCGGCAGCGCGTCTTCCGGGATGCGGTAGTCGCGGGCGAGGATGGAGCGAAGGTTCTCCCCTTCGCCGATCCGGCGGGTTTCCGCGAAGATCTTGGATGGGCCGGCGGTCTCCACCACCAGCGTGCGCTCGAACTCGAGGCGGGTGCCCTGGGCGGGGGGAGCTTCGGCGCCCGGGGCTCCGGCGGCGGCGAGGGCGGCCGCCAGGGCGAGCGGCAGCGCCCGGCCCCGGTGCTTCATGGGGTCACGGCTCCAGGGTTTGCAGGAAGCACGGGCCGTTGATGAAGAGGTCGTCCTCGAACTTCGCGATGTTGGCCCAGGTGGCCGATGCCGTGAGGAACCGTTCCACCTGGTTGGCGTCGAAGAACACGTACTCCACCTGCACGTCCGTCCCCTCGGCACCGGGCACGGTCCCCACGCTCGACAGGGCGAAGGTCACGCCGAAGCGCCCGCTGTCCCCGTCCTCCACGGCGATGAGGTCCTGCGACGCGCCGCCGACCGTCGCCGTCACCGTCGCCTGCTCATTGGGTATGCCGTTGGGCTGCGGGTCTCCCCCAAACCGGAGGTCCACGAGGTTTACCGTGGCGCTCGCGTTCGGGCCCAAGTACCGGGTGGAGTTCAGGCCCAGGAACCGGACGACCAGTCCCCGCACCCGGGTGACGTTGCTGCTGGAGTTGGTCCCGAACCACGCGTTGCCCGAGGGGTCCACATAGACCACCGACACTGCCTCGCCCTGGGTGGTGGTCTCCTGCACCCAGCCGTCGGGCGCCAGGTTGCCGAGCGCATCGACGACCTGGGACCAGGCCCCGTTGTCCGTGGCGATCCAGACCCGGCCCTCGAAGGGGTCCACCGCGAGCGAGCGGACCGAGCGGAGCGGCTGGTTGAAGTCGAAGCGGTTGAGGGTCGGGAACGAGCCCTGGCCGCTCGCGGCGTCGAAGGCCACGTTGTACCGCACGACGTTTCGGCCCGACGAGAGCACCCACAGGTTGCCGTCGGTGTCGAAGGCGAGGTCCACCACGTTGCCGGAGAAGTCCCCCGTGCTCGAGAAGGCGATCGGGTTGGTGGGGCTCGTGGACCGGACCAGGAAGAGCGCCGAGGTGGTCGCCGCCACCACGGCCCGGTCGTCCCCCCAGGTGTCGGGCGTGGCCGCGACCCGCAGCACGCCAGGCGCGGGCGCGTTGGTCAGGAAGGTCTCCCGCTGCAGGGGGCGGTCGCCCCCCAGGGCCCAACGCACCAACCCCACGGCGGTGCCCGACCACAGGTTGTCGGTCCGGTCCGAGGAGAGCGCGTTGACGATGTTGAGGCTCGGGTCCCCCGTGGCCGTGATCACGTTCTCCAGGTCGTTGGCGTCGATCCGCCCGTACTGGATCCCCAGGGGCGGCGTGCCCGGATAGCCGAAGAACGAGTTCTCGCCGTTGCCCAGCACGCCGAAGGCCAGGGAACCCACCTGGTTGGCGAGCAGCTTGTTCAGGGTCGTCGTCGTGATGGGGAAGCCGTTGGCCTTGCCGCCCCCGGCGATTGCGCTCACGCCCTGGTTGCTGGCGACCCAGACCCGGTTCGCGCTGTCGGCGAGCAGGTCGGTCACCACGCCGTTCGGCAGGCCCAGTTGGGAGAAGCTGATGTCCACGCGCTCCTGGGCGGCGGCGGGGGACCAGAGCCCGGCCAGAGCCGCGAGGGCGAGGCCGGCGAGGAGTCGGCGGTGCATCGGGACCTCCTGGGAAGAGTAAACACCGCTTATAGCACTCCCGTTTTCGGGGCTTCAAGTGGGCGCGGCCCAGCAAGACCCTTGCTTCGCCCCGCGCTTCGTGTTAGCCATCCCTGTTCTGCCCAAGCCCTGGTCATCTCCCCGACGGAGGTCCGCATGCGCCACACCCGATCCGACGCCCTGTTCGCCCAGGCCCAGAAGCTCATCCCCGGCGGGGTCAACAGCCCGGTGCGGGCCTTCCGCGCTGTCGGGGGTCACCCCATCTTCATCGCCCGCGCCGAGGGCTCCCGGCTCTTCGACGCCGACGGCAACGCCTACATCGACTACGTGGGGTCCTGGGGGCCCATGATCCTCGGCCACAACGCCCCGGAGGTGCGGGCCGCCCTGGAGCAGGCCCTCAAGAACGGCACCTCCTACGGGGCCCCCACGGAGCTCGAGGTGGAGATGGCCGCCCTGGTGGCCGAGTGCGTGCCGAGCGTGGAGATGGTGCGCATGGTGAACTCGGGCACCGAGGCGACCATGAGCGCCATCCGGGTTGCCCGCGGGTTCACCGGGCGGGACAAGATCGTCAAGTGCGAGGGGTGCTACCACGGCCACGAGGACTCGCTGCTCGTGAAGGCGGGGTCGGGGGCCACCACCTTCGGCGTTCCCACGAGCCCCGGCGTCCCGGCGGAGGTGGCCCGGAACACCCTCACGATCCCCTACAACGACCTCGGGGCATTCGACGCCGTGCTCCAGGCGAACCCCGGCCAGATCGCGTGCCTGATCGTCGAGCCCGTGCCCGGCAACATGGGGTGCATCCCCCCCGGCGAGGGGTACCTCCAGGGCCTCCGCGACCGCTGCGCGCGCGAGGGCGTGGTCCTCATCTTCGACGAGGTCATGAGCGGCTTCCGGGTGGCGCTCGGCGGAGCCCAGGAGCGCTTCGGAGTGACCCCGGACCTCACCACGCTGGGCAAGATCATCGGCGGCGGCCTCCCCGTGGGTGCCTACGGGGGCCGCCGGGAGATCATGGAGAAGGTGGCGCCGGTGGGGCCGGTCTACCAGGCCGGGACGCTTTCGGGGAACCCGCTGGCCATGAGCGCCGGGCTCGCCACGCTGCGGGCTCTGCGCCGCCCGGGAGTGTACGAGGCGCTCGAGGAGAAGTCGCGGGCGCTGTGCGACGGCATTGCCGAGCTCACGCGGCGCCGGGGGGTGCCGGCCTTCCACACGCGCGTGGGGGCCATGTTCACGACCTTCTTCCAGGAAGGGCCGGTCACCGACTACGCCTCGGCGCTTCGCAGCGACACGGAACGCTTCGGCCGGTTCTTCCAGGGGATGCTCGAAAACGGCGTCAATCTCGCCCCCAGCCAGTTCGAGGCCGGCTTCGTCAGCCTGGCCCACACCGACGACGACATCGGGCGCACGCTGGAGGCCGCGGACCGGGCCCTCGCGACCCTCTGAGCGGAACGAGGTTTCCCCAGTGTCCACGATGAGTTGCGAGCCACGGCGGGCCGGATGGGGGCGCTTGACCCCCTTCCGGCCGCTATGGTATAGAAGCGCGACTTTCGGGCCCGGTGCGCGTCCCGGGCGACCCCCGGGGTGGGCATGCAGCTCCTCGTCCTGATCTTGAACCGGGAAGAGAAGCTCGAGGAGATCCTCACCTACTTCCTCGAGGCCGGGGTGAGGGGGGCCACGGTGCTCGAGAGCGAGGGGATGGGGAGGATCCTGGCGCAGGAGGTTCCCATCTTCGCTGGGTTCCGAGACCTCTTCTCCCCGGCGAAGCCGGCCAACCGGACGATCCTCTCCGTGGTCCCCGACGAACTCGTGCCGGAGCTGGGCGAGGGCATCGGGGAGATCCTCGGCGGGTGGGACGAGCCGGGGACGGGTCTGCTCTTCACGGTGCCGGTGAGCCACGCGTGGGGAGCCGT
>CAZGRT010000246.1:0-1562 GCA_964528225.1 uncultured Thermodesulfobacteriota bacterium
TCTCCCAGAGCGACATCTCGCCGGGGGTGACGGCGGCGATGCGGTCCTTGCGCTTGGTTGCCTTGCCCTTGACCAGGTAGGCCAGGTTGTTGGGGCCGATGATGTGCAGTCCGGCGAGCCCCGAGTGCTTCAGGTTCACCAGCGCCGTGCCGCCGGCGTCCACGGCGAAGCGGACGCACTTGGCGTCGAGCGCCACGGCCCACGTGTAGGCGGAGCTGGGGTAGCCGTCGGCGCCGGCGGTCAGGAGCAGGGCGGGGGCACCGGCTCGCAGGTGGGAGACGAGCTTGCCGGGCATTTCGGGGGTTACGTCGGCCATGGGGCTCTCCTTTCGATTGTGGGGGCGCTTCCTCCGGCGCGCGGCCTTCGGGCGGCCGCCGGGCGGAGTCTAGACCAGGTCCGCGACCTCGGCGAGCCGCCGCAGGTGGTGGTCGGGACGGGCGGCGGCGACGTCGGCCGGGGCGCTCTCTCCGCCGGCGACGATGGCCACCGCTACCCCGGCGCTGCGGGCGGCTCCCAGGTCGGACAGGCTGTCGCCGACCATCAGGGTCCCGCCCTCCGCGATCTCCAGGTCCGCCATGGCTCGCCGGATCCCCTCGCCGTCGGGCTTCATCGCCTCGACGTCGTTGCGGGTGACCACGGCCTCGAGGGAGTCCTCCAGCCCGAACTTCCCCAGCGCGCCGGTCACCGCCTGCCTGCCGATGTTGCTCACGAGCCCGGTGCGGATGCCGCACCCCCGGAGGTCCGCCAGCAGCTCCCTCGCCCCTTCCCGCAGGGCCCAGCGCGAGAGCGCGTCCTCGTCGAAGCGGTCGTAGATGGGGCCCAGCCGTCGGCGGATCTCGAGGCGGGTCTCCGGCGTGGGCGCCAGCTCGAGGGCGTGGCGGAGGATCGCGGCGTAGTTGTCACGCTCGAACCGGAGGGAGGCCATCCCCAACAAGGTTCCCGCCGCGGCCCGCAGCTCGGCCTCGGCCTCGGCGAGCCGCCACTGGAAGTCGACGAGGGTGCCCTCCAAGTCGAACAGCACCCCGTCGATCCGGGGGGCGGAGTCCGGCCGGAGCAGCAGGCGGCAGGTGCCCCCGTCCCGGAGATCCAAGCGCCGCCGGAGATTCTCGGCGGCCATCACCTCCACCACGTCGAGGGGGTACCCTTCCACTTCGGGAACCACGACGACCCCCGGCACCTCGCCGTCGACCTCCGACGCGTAGCAGGTCGCCGCGCAGAATCCACTGCCTTCCGGCGGCTGCAGCCGCCGCCCGCCGCCGGCGCCTTGCCACCGGGCCCACCGTCGCGGCGCGTCCGGGTCGTCGAGCCGCAGGTTGAGGGTGCCGGGGTAGGGGGTCAGGCCGAACCCGTCCCGTAGCTGCCGCTCCACCCACGGCACCGCCAGAAACCCCGCGGCCTCCTGACGGCCGCTGACGACGGTTCCCCGCAGGATCATCGGGCGGCACCCCCCCGGGAAGGGTTGGCCACTACTTCAGCTTCACCCCGGTCACGAGCTGGGCGACGATGCGGTCCAGGGCGTCCTTCTTCTGCTCCGTCTTCGGGGCCGCCTCCTTCTTGGACCA
>CAZGRT010000247.1:0-1648 GCA_964528225.1 uncultured Thermodesulfobacteriota bacterium
AAGCCGGGCGGGGAACCGCTCCGGTTCCCTTCTGCTTCCTGGTCATGGGGAGCCTCGGGCGGGGCGAAAACCACTTCTGCAGCGACCAGGACCACGGGATGATCCTGGCCGACTATCCCCAGGAGGCATGGGAGCGGGTCGAACCCTACTTCATGGATCTGGGGCAGGCGGTGTCCGAGGGCCTCGCCGAGGTGGGGTTCGCGAGGTGCCGGGGCGGCGTGATGAGCCGGAATCCTGTCTGGCGCAAGCCCTTGCGCGAGTGGAAGGCACAGGTCGCCGGCTGGCTGGCCCGGCCGAACTCCCACACGGTGCGCTACGCGACCGTGCTGTGCGACTTCCAGCCGGTGTGGGGCGATCCGGCCCTCGCCCGGGAGCTACGCGACTTCGTGACCCGGGAAGTCGGGCGCAATTCCCTGATGCTGCGGCAACTCTTCGAGGAGGCATCCCACCACCGGGTTCCCCTGACCCTCTTCAAGCAGTTCGTGACCGAGCGCACGGGCCCCCGACGCGGTCAGATGGACCTCAAGCGTTCCGGCCTCCTCTTCCTGGTGGAGTGTGCGAGGATCCTCGCGCTGCGCCACGGGGTGCTCGAGACGGGGACGGCCGAGCGACTCCGACGCCTCTCGGAGCGGGACCTCGTCCCGAAGGAAGACGCGGAATTCGTCCTCGCCGCCCACAAGACGCTGGTCCACTTCCTCCTCACCAACCAGGCGCGAAAGCTTCGGGAGGGAACACCCCCCGACAGCTATCTCTCTCCCCCATCCCTCACCATCCAGGAGCGCTACCTCCTGCGCCACGCCCTGGAAGCCACGGGGCGCCTGCAGGGGCTGGTTCACGCGAGCTTCGGCTCGGTCTTCTTCTGACCCGAGAAGCATCGAGGCCGGCCCCTGGGGGCCGGCCTCGTGCGACGCGAGTCGCTCCCCTACCGCTTACGACAACAGGTGCGGCAGGAAGGGGGCGATGACCAGGCTCACGATGCTCATCAGCTTGATGAGGATGTTCATCGCGGGCCCGGAGGTGTCCTTGAAGGGGTCGCCGACGGTGTCGCCGACCACGGCCGCCTTGTGGGCGTCGCTGCCCTTGCCGCCCAGCGCGCCCTTCTCGATGTACTTCTTCGCGTTGTCCCAGGCGCCGCCCGCGTTGGCCATGAACAGCGCCATCAGGACGCCCGTCACCGTGGCGCCGGCGAGGAGGCCGCCCAGCGCCTGGGCTCCCAGCGCGAAGCCGACCACCACCGGCACGATGACGGCCGTGAGGCCGGGGACGATCATGCGCTTGAGCGCCGCGTTGGTGGAGATGGCCACGCACGCCGCCGTGTCGGGCTTGCCCGTGCCGTCCATGATGCCCGGGATTTCCCGGAACTGCCGGCGCACTTCGCTCACCATCTCGTAGGCCGCGTCGCCCACGGCGGTCATCGTCATGGCGCCCACCAGGAACGGGATGATCGCGCCCACGAACAGGCCGATCACGACCCGGGGATGGCTGAGGTCGATGACCTGGAGGCCGGCCGAGGACTGATACGCCGCGAAGAGCGCCAGCGCCGTGAGGGCGGCGGACCCGATGGCGAACCCCTTGCCGATGGCCGCCGTGGTGTTGCCGGCGGCGTCCAGCGCATCGGTGCGCTTGCGCACCTGAGGCCCCAGCCCGG
>CAZGRT010000248.1:0-6444 GCA_964528225.1 uncultured Thermodesulfobacteriota bacterium
TTCCACCCCGAGGACTCCAGCGCGTCCCGGATGGCCTGCCTCTCTTCGGCTTCCAGTTCGTCGTTCTGGAACGTCGCCTCGCCCCTCAGCACGTGCTCGGGCAGGGCCTCGGGGGTGATCACGTCCGCGGCGGTGCAGACGAAGGCGTGGGAGACCGCGTTCTCCAGTTCCCGGACGTTGCCCGGCCAGTCGTATGCCTGCAGGGCACGGTACACCGACGGGGACACGATCTTCCGGCGTCCCTCGCGGACGGCGAGCCGCCGCAGGAAGTGGTCCACCAGGAGCGGGATGTCCTCTCTGCGGCTGCGGAGCGGGGGCAGTTGCACGGGGACGACGCACAGGCGGTAGAAGAGGTCCTCTCGGAACCGCCCTTCCCGGACCTCCCTCCGCAGGTCCCGGTTGGTCGCGGCCACCACCCGGACGTCGGCCTTGCGGGTGCGGGAGTCGCCCACCCGCTCGAACTCCCCCTCCTGGAGGATCCGGAGGAGCTTGACCTGGAGGCCGGGGGAGGTGTCGCCGATCTCGTCCAGGAAGAGGGTTCCTCCGTCAGCGGTCTCGAAGCGGCCGGGCCGGTCCCGCACCGCTCCGGTGAAGGCGCCCCGCACGTGGCCGAACAGCTCCGTTTCCAGGAGGGTCTCGGCCAGGGCGGAGCAGTTGACCTTCACGAACGGGCCTGCCGCGCGATTGCTCAGGTCGTGGACCGCCCGGGCCACCAGTTCCTTGCCGGTGCCGGACTCGCCGAGGATGAGGATGGACGCCTCGCTCGGCGCCACGGTCTCCACCTTCTCCAGCACGGCCCGGATGAGCGGGTGGTTCCCCACGATGCCGTGGGACCCCGACGGCCCCCGGACCTCCTCCCGGAGGCGGTCGATCTCGGTGAGGTCCCGGAGGATCACCACCGCCCCCTCGACACCTCCCCCGGGGTCCCGCAGGAGCGAGGCGTTGACCGCGACGTGGAGCGACCGGCCACCCTTGCCGGCGATGGTCATGTCCCGCTGGTGGAACCCCTGCCCCTTCCGGATCATGGCCTCGAAGGGGCACTCCATGTCGGGCGGCGCGTGGAAGACCTCGCGGCACACCCGCCCGACGACCTCTCCCTCCGCGAAACCGGTGATCCGCTCGGCGGACAGGCTGAAGGCCACGATCCGCTGCTGGGCGTCCAGGGCCATGACGCCCTCGTTCAGGCTGTGGAAGATCGCCTCCAGCAGGGCGGTCCGCCGTTCGGGCTCCCCCGGCTCCTTGTCTCCCGCCGTGGGGGCGCAGACCAGCACCCGGTCTCCGGAGGGGCCCGAAACGAGGGAGAGCTTGAAGACGCCGACCCCCCCCGCGGACGAGAGGCGCCGGAAGACGCTGCGCCGCTGCAGCAGCTCGTCCCACAGGGGCGATCCGCCGGGGGGGGAGGCGGCCTCCCAGTCGGTGAGGGTCCTGGGGGGCGCATCGGGGGCGAACAGCCTCGCGAAGGCGGGGTTGGCCCACGAGACGTTGCCGGCACGGTCCAGCAGGGCGGCCGGCTGGGGGATGGCGGCCAGGACCTCCGTGAGGGGGGGCGGCGGCGGGTGGTCCTTGCTACCCGCCACGCCTGCGAACCTCTTCGGGGCGGGCCTCCCGGGCGATCCGGTCGAGGATCCCGTTGACGAAGCCCGCCGACTCCGGCGTGCCGAACTCCTTGGCCAGCTCCACGCTCTCGTCCAGGATCACCGGGGCCGGGGTCTCCGGGCAGTCGAGGAGTTCGTGGGCGCCGAGGCGCAGGATGCTCCGGTCCACCCGGTCCATCCGGTGGACCTTCCAGTGGTGGCTGAAGCGCTCGACGACGGAATCGAGACGGGCCCGGTCCCGCCAGGCGCAGTCCACCAGCCGTTCCAGGAACTCGGCCTCGACCTCTCCCCGGCCCTCCTCCAAGGCGCGATCCAGAGCCTCCCGGGCCCCGATCTCGGGGTTCATGTCCAGGGCGTAGAGGACCTGTGCGGCCACACGCCTCGAGGCGTGTCTCGAGCCCATGCGGCCTCAGGCCTCCGCGCGCAGCAGGTTGACCGTCTCCACGACCGCCATCGCGGCCTCCCACCCCTTGTTGCCGGCCTTGGCTCCCGCGCGCTCCACAGCCTGCTCCAGTGTGTCGGTGGTCAACACGCCGAATCCGACCGGCACGCCGGTCTCCAGGGCGACCTGGGCCACGCCCTTGGAAACCTCGGCGGCCACGTAGTCGAAGTGGGGCGTCGCGCCGCGGATCACCGCTCCGAGGCAGATGACGGCGTCGTATCGCCCCGAGGACGCCAGCCTCTTCGTGACCAGCGGGATCTCGAAGGCCCCGGGAACCTTGTAGATCCGCACGGCATCGGGGTCGCCGCCCGTCCGGGCGATCGCGTCGACGGCCCCCTCGACGAGGCGGTCCGTGACGAAGCTGTTGAAGCGGCTGGCGACCAGGGCCACCCGGAGGC
This sequence comes from uncultured Thermodesulfobacteriota bacterium, assembly GCA_964528225.1. Classification (GTDB taxonomy): domain Bacteria; phylum Desulfobacterota; class Deferrisomatia; order Deferrisomatales; family JACRMM01; genus CAZGRT01. The sequence continues at coordinate 2,436 of CAZGRT010000248.1, forward strand.
CCTGGCTGGAGAGCTTCCCTTCGACGAATGCGGGCATCGTGCCTCCGTTCTCTTGGGGCAGGGGCAGGCGAGAGGGTCGGGCGACGGCCCCTCAGGCCTTCCGCTCTGCGGTGTCCAGCATGTGTCCGAGCTTGTCGCGCTTGGTGCTGAGGTAGCGCTCGTTCTCCGGCCGGGGCTGCACCTGGATCGACACGCGCTCCCCCACTTCCAGGCCGTACCCCTCGATCCCGATGATCTTCCGGGGGTTGTTGGTCATGAGCCGGATCTTCCGGATCCCCAGGTCGACGAGAATCTGGGCACCGATGCCGTAGTCGCGCAGGTCGGCCTGGAACCCGAGGTCCTCGTTCGCCTCCACCGTGTCGCGGCCCTGGTCCTGCAGGGAGTACGCCTTGACCTTGTTGACGATGCCGATCCCCCTCCCCTCCTGACGAAGGTAGAGGATGACCCCCCGGCCCTCCTGCTCGATCATCCGCATGGCCTCGTGGAGCTGCTCGCCGCAGTCGCACCGGAGACTGCCGAAGATGTCCCCCGTGAGGCACTCGGAGTGGACCCGGACGAGAACGGGGTCCTCGGTCCGGACGTCCCCCTTCACCAGCGCCACGTGCAGGTAGTCGTCCACGTCGTTCTCGTAGACGATGGCCTCGAAATCCCCCCCGTGGGAGGTCGGAAGCCTCGCCGTCGCCGCCCGGTGGACGAGGCACTCCTTGCGCATCCGGTACTCGATGACGTCCGCGATGCTCAGGAGGTGCAGTCCGTGCTCCCGGGCGAAGGCCTCCAGCTCCGGCCGCCGGGCCATGGTCCCGTCCTCGTTGAGGATCTCGCAGATCACGGAGGCCGGCTTCATCCCGGCCAGCCGGGCCAGATCGACCGAGCCCTCGGTCTGCCCCGTGCGCACCAGAACCCCACCCTTTCGGGCCCGCAGGGGGAACACGTGTCCGGGGCGCGCCAGGTCGTCGGGGCCCGTCTCGTCCGCGATGGCGGCCAGGATGGTGGTAGCCCTGTCGGCGGCGGAGATCCCCGTCGTCACGCCGCGGCGGGCCTCGATGGACACCGTGAAGGCGGTCTGGAACGAGCTCGTGTTGTCCTGGACCATGGGCGCGAGCCGCAGGGCGTCGCAGCGCGCCTCCGTGAGGGCGAGGCAGATCAGGCCCCGGCCGAACCGGGCCATGAAGTTGATGGCCTCGGGGGTCACCTTCTCGGCGGCGATGGCGAGGTCCCCCTCGTTCTCGCGGTCCTCGTCGTCGACGAGGATCACCATCCTGCCGGCCCGGAAATCCTCCAAGGCCTTTTCGATGCGAGCCAAGCTCATGGAATGCCACCCCGCGGGAGTTCTGTGTGGGCGTGCCTTCGTGATCCTATCGCAGGAAACCGGAGCGGGCCAAGGTGTCCAGGGAGAGGCCTTCCGGGGGCTTCCGCCCGTCCAGGAGCCGCTCCACGTACTTGGCGAGGATGTCCACCTCCAGGTTGACCCGGTCACCCGGCCGCCGGTCCGGCAGGTTGGTCTGCTGCAGGGTGTGGGGGATCACCGCCACCGAGAACCCGCGGGGGTCGAGCCCACCACCGTGAGTGAAACGCCGTCCACGGCGACCGAGCCCTTCTCCACCAGGTAGCGGGTGACCTCTTCCGGGGACTCGAAGCGCAGCACCTCGAAGCCTCCCTGCACCGAGCGGCTCGAGAGGCGGCCGGCCGCATCCACGTGCCCGAGCACGAAGTGCCCGCCGAGGCGGTCCACCGGTCGCAGGGCCCGCTCCAGGTTGACGGCGGCCCCGGGCCGCAGTTCCCCCAGGTTCGACCGCCGCAGCGTCTCCGGGGACACGTCCGCCTCGAACGAGGCGGCGCCGAGGGCCGCCACGGTGAGGCAGACCCCGTTCACGGCGATCGACTCGCCCAGGGCGAAACCCGACGCGTCGAGGGCCGTCGCCACGGACAGCCGCCGGCCGCCGCCGCGGGTCGTCATGCCGGCCACGCGCCCCACATCCTGAACGATCCCCGTGAACACGCTGGTCACCTCCGGTGCGGCACGCCGGTGAGGTACAGGTCGGCCCCCACCCGCTCAACCTCCATCCCGTCGAGGTCCACGGCCTCCTCCATCCGCTCCGGGCTCCCGCCGCCGAGGACCGGCACCGCGTCGGTGCCGCCCAGGAGGCGAGGCGCCAGGAACAGGTGGAAACGGTCCACGAGGCCGGCGTCCAGGAACGACCTCGCGGTCTGCGCCCCGCCCTCCACGAGAACCTCCATGACGCCCCAATCGTAGAGGGTCGCGAGCAGGGCCGCCAGGTCGAGAAGGCCCCCGGCGATCGGCAGGCGCAGGATCCGGGCTCCCGTCTCGCCGAGCGCCCGCTCCGCGGCCGGGGCTGCTCCGCTCGAGCAGGCGACGACCGTGTGGGCAGACCCCGGGCGCGCGAAGAGCCGCAGGGACGGCGGCGCGCGGAGATCGGGATCGAGGATCACCCGGAGGATGTGGCGCTCGGCCCGGTCGGCCACCCGCACCGTGAGGAGGGGATCGTCGGCCACCGCCGTGCCGACCCCCACGACGACCGCGCCGCACGCGTCGCGCAGCCGGTGGACCCGTCGCCGGCTCTCCTCGCAGGAGACCCACCGGGAGTCGCCGGAGCGGGTCGCGATCCGTCCGTCGAGGGTGGCGGCGAGCTTCAGGTGGACGAAGGCGCGGCGCTCCCGGATGGACAGCGCGAAGGCCTCGTTCAGGCGTCGCGCCTGCGTCTCCTCCACCCCCAGGACCACCTCGACGCCAGCCTCCCGGAGCCTCGCCAGGCCCCGGCCCGCCACGGCGGGGTTGGGGTCCTCCATGGCCGCTACCACGCGGCGCAGCCCGGCTTCGATCAGGCGGTCGGCACAGGGAGGGGTTCGACCCCGGTGGGCGCAGGGCTCGAGAGTCACGAAGAGGTCGGCGCCGCGGGCCGCGTCCCCGGCCTCCCGGAGAGCGAAGATCTCGGCGTGGGGCTGGCCCGCGGCCGGGTGGAAGCCCCGCCCGACGACCCGACCCTCCCGGACGACGACGCAGCCGACCGCGGGGGTGGGGCTCGTCCGACCGACTCCCTGCCGAGCCAGCTCCAGGGCCAGCCCCATGTAGAAGCGGTCGGCCTCGGCGCTCACGACTCCTTGCGTCCCAGGAAGTCCCGCAGGGCCTGGGTGAACTCGTCCACACCCCGAAAATCACGGTACACCGAGGCGAAGCGAACGTAGGCCACGGCGTCCAGTTCGCGGAGGGCCTCCATGACGGCCTCGCCGATCTCCCGGCTCGGGACCTCCTTGCGGCCCTCCTCCTGCAGCCGCGCCTCGATGCCGTCCGCTACGCGCTCCAGCGCGTCGGTGGCGATCGGCCGCTTCTCGCAGGCCCTCTTGAGCCCGCTCATGATCTTGAGGCGGTCGAAGGGTTCTCGGCGCCCGTCCTTCTTCACGACCTGGGGCAGGACCTCCTCGACCCGCTCGTAGGTGGTGAAGCGGCGCTCGCACGCCACGCACTCGCGCCGTCGCCGGATCACGTCCCCCTCCCGGGAGACCCGGGAGTCGATCACCTTGTCCTCCCGCTCCCCACAGAACGGGCAACGCATCAGGGAGCCTTCCCGGAGGGCTGCGCGGGATCGGACGGCGGCAGGGACAGCGGGACGAGGTCGATGGCGGCCGTGCGGAACATCTCCCCGCTCAGCGGGTCCGGGTAACCCTCCATGTAATAGACCCGCCGGATCCCCGCGTTAATGATCATCTTGCAGCAGATCACGCAGGGGAGGTTGGTGGAGTAGATGTCGGCCCCTTCGATCGACACGCCGTGGTGGGCGGCCTGCAGGATGGCGTTCTGCTCGGCGTGGAGCCCGCGGCACAACTCGTGCCGCTCGCCGGAGGGGATCCCCAACTCCTCGCGCAGGCAGCCGATGTCGAGGCAGTGGGGAACCCCCGAGGGGGCGCCGTTGTACCCCGTGGCCAGGATCCGCTTGTTCTTCACCAGGATCGCGCCCACCTTCCGCCGGCGACACGTGCTGCGGCTCGCCAC
>CAZGRT010000249.1:0-2114 GCA_964528225.1 uncultured Thermodesulfobacteriota bacterium
GCCGGGCTTCCGGCGCGGTCTTCCCGCGCGGAGATCGGATTTTGGGCGCCTTGAGTCGAGTTGGGAATGGGATCGAGCGTCATCTGGGTGTTCTTCTTCACCGGCTTGTATTGGGCCTACTGCCTCTTCTGGGGCGTGAAGGGATACTACCGGGCCCGCACCGCGTCGGACTACTTCCTGGCGGGGCGCCAGATCCCCATGTGGGTGTTCGTTCTGGCGGCCACGGCGACGTCGTTCTCCGGGTGGACCTTCATCGGCCACCCCTACCTGATCTCCGTCGACGGACTGCCCTACGCCTTCGCCTCCTTCTACGTGATCACGATCCCCCTGACGGGCACCCTGTTCCTCAAGCGCCAGTGGATGCTCGGGAAGCGGTTCGGGTACGTCACGCCGGGGGAGATGTACTCCGACTACTACGGCAGCGAGGCCATGCGGTGGCTCACCGTGCTCGTGGCGCTGACCTACTCGATCCCGTACCTGGCCCTGCAGTTCCGCGCCTCGGGCGTGCTGTTCAGCATCCTCACCGACGGCGCGGTCGACGTGACCTTCGGCATGTGGGCCCTCTCCCTCATCGTCCTGATCTACGTGGCCCTCGGCGGGCTCCGGTCGGTCGCCTACGTCGACACGGCCCAGTGCCTGATGCTCACGGCGGGAATCGTGGTCCTCGGCCTCATCACCATCGTCAAGGTGGGGGGCTGGTCCGAGTTCGTCTCCGCCTTCGGCGACACCATCGCCCGGGAGATGGCGGCGGACGCGGACCTCCTCGGACGGCCGGTGCTCACCCCCGACGGATACCACCGGATGGTGGGGGTGCCCGGGGCGATTCAGGCCGTGCCCGCCGCCTCCCAGGCGGAGGGCGGCATCTGGACCGGCACCATGATCCTCACCTACCTGTTCGCCCTGGCCGGCATCCAGGCCTCGCCGGCCTTCAGCATGTGGGCCTTCGCCAACACCAACCCCAGGCCCTTCGCGCCCCAGCAGGTCTGGGCCAGCGCCCTCGGCGTCGGGGTGTGCCTGTTCGTGTTCTCGACCCTGCAGGGGCTCGGCGGCCGGATCCTCATCGGGAAGGGGCTCCTGCCCCTCTCGCTCCTGGAGCCCGGAGGCCAGGACCAGCTCGTCCCCGCCCTGGCGAACCTCGTGGCGGAACAGGCGCCGATCCTGGTGGCGCTCCTCGCGGTGTGCGCGTTGGCCGCCATGCAGTCCACAGGGTCGGCGTACATGTCGACGACGGGCGGCATGATCACGCGCGACGTGTACGTGCGCTACGTCAACCCCCGGGCCTCGGGCGCCCAGCAGAAGGCGTGGGGGCGGCTGTGGGTCTGCGGCATCACCCTGGGCGCGCTCGTGGTCGCGACCTACACCGAGGACGCCCTGGTCATGCTGGGAGGCCTGGCCGTGGCCTACGGCAGCCAGATGTGGGTCCCCCTGGCGGGTGCGCTGTACTTCCCCTGGCTCACGCGCCAGGGGGTTACCTGGGGCCTCGTGGCCGGTCTGGCGGGCGTGACCCTCACGTACCCCTTCCACCACCCCGTGGTCCAGGCCATCCAGGGTTTCTTCGGCTTCGGACCGTACCCGCTCACGATCCACTGCGCGGGGTGGGGCATCCTGGCCAACGTCGCGGTCGCCCTCGCGGTGAGCGCGTTCACCCAGCCCGGCGCCGAGGAGTTCGGGCGGCGGTTCGAGTACCACCGCTTCCTGCGGCGGTGCGCGAGCGTTTCGGCCCCCCGGCGGCGCCTCCGCCCGGTGGGGTGGGCGGTGGTGGCCGTGTGGGTCGCGTTCGCCATCGGCCCGCTGTCGGTCCTCGGCAACGACTGCCTGTTCTTCGACGGGCGCGACCCGTCGACCTGGCCCCTGGGGATCCCACCGCTCTGGCTGTGGCAGCTGGCGTGGTGGGGCGGCGGGGTCTTCATGATGTGGTTCCTGGCGTACAAGCTCGAGTTCTCCACCCGCTTCAGCCTCTTCGACGTGGTGCGCGAGGACCACAGCCAGACCTACGGGGAACGCGCGCCCCTGCAGCTCGACCTCGACGAGCCGGGCGTCTGAGGCGTGTCGGGGTCGGGCGCCGGGGCCGTGGCCGGGAAGGATTCGGTGGTCGAGGTCGGCCTGGAGGTCTT
>CAZGRT010000250.1:0-10406 GCA_964528225.1 uncultured Thermodesulfobacteriota bacterium
TCGGAGCGGTGGTCCTGGAGGCGGTGCGTCGTCTCGGGGTCGTCGACGTGCTCTGGGGAAGCGGCGCGCTGGGCGCCGCAGCAGTCGTGGTGGGCGCGGCGGCCCGAAGGCAGGGAGGTTCGGCGGCGGCCCTGGTGGGGATTCCCGCCCTGCTCGGAGTCGCCCTCGCGTTGCTCCTGCCGGGGCCTCCCGTCCCGGGTCTTCCCCTGGTCGTGATCGGGGCGTCCGCCGGTGCCTGGCTCGCGTCGGATGGGGGGCTCCGCCTCCTCACGGCGGTGCTCTCCGGGGGGACCTTCGGGGTCTGGGCCGTGGCCCTGGGGACCGCGTGGGCGGGCGCAGGGCCGGTAGCGCCCCGGCTGGCTCCCTCCTGGTTCCTGGGCGCCGTGTCCCTCGGCTCCCTTGTGCAGATGGTTCCGGCGCTGGTCGGGAGGGAAGACCGGCGCCGGCAAAGGTGGGCGCCGTTGCCCGGTCTCGCGGTCTTCACGGCCCTGTGGGCGTCGGGGTCCGCGTGGTTGGGCGCGAGTCCGGGTTCCCGCCAATGGGTGGGTCTCGCCGGGGTTGCGGCCGCCGGAGTCCTGTTCGCCGTCTCCCGCGCGGTGGGGGCGAGACGGGGGCCGGAGCGTTTCGCCGGATGCGTGGTGGCGGCGTCCGCCCTGACGGCGCTGGGGGTGGCGGCGCTGGCCCGGGGATCTCCCTGGGCGCTTCCGGTCCTCGCCGCCGCCGCCTTGGGTCTCGCCCACGCCTCGACCCGGTGGGGGAGCGGGGCGGCACGGGCGTGCTCCTACGGCGTGCAGGCGTGGGCTGCCGGGTGGGCGTTCTTCTCGGGCGCGTTCGCGGTGGGCGGTTCTCCCCGCCTGGGTTGGGTTGCGGGCGTCGCGGCCGCCGCGGCGGCCATCGTGCAGTACCGGATGTGCCGTGGGATGCCGCTGCCTGCCGGGTCTACCTTCTTCGACCGCTGGGACCGGACCGACGATCTCGGCGTGCTGCCGCTCCTTGCCGGTCTGACGCACCTGTTCCTCGCCCTCCGCCTCCTGGCATGGGCCGGCTGGGCGGCAGCTTCGGTGCCCTCCGAGGCCTTCGCCGTGGCCGAGTCGGTCCTGCTTCACGCAATGGCCCTCGGGGTGCTCGTTCGGGCTCGGAGGGCGCCCACGAGGGAGCTTCGGGTCGTGGGGCTCCTGTTGCTCGCCGTCGGAGGGGGGAAGGTGTTCCTGCTCGATCTGTTCGCCCTCGGCGGCGTGGCCCTGGTGGGAAGCGTGCTGTCCTTCTCGGTGGCGGCCGGGGTCGGCGCGCTGGCCCTGCGCCGCAGACCCGGGGCGAAGTCCCCGTGAGTTGGGGACGGAGCGACCGGCGTGGCGCTGCGTGCTTGAGGGGGGCCGGACGAGTCCGCTAGACTCCAGAACTCCGAGTGCTCCTTTCTCCTTTCCCGGGTGAGGTGCCCCCATGGCATTCCTAGAGATCCTGCAGTTCCCGGACCCGCTGCTTCGGAAACGAGCGGAGGAGGTCCGGCGCATCGACGCGGAGATCCACCGTCTCGCCCGCGACATGACCGAGACCATGTACCGCGCGCCGGGTATCGGGCTCGCCGCCCCCCAGGTGGGGGTCCCGGCGCGCTTGATCGTCGTCGACCTCTCGGCGGGGGAGCGCCCCGGGGAACGCCTGGTGGTCGTGAATCCGGAGATCGCGTGCAAGGAGGGCGAGCTGCGGATGGAGGAGGGGTGCCTCTCGGTCCCGGAGCTGCGCGAGAACGTGAAGCGGTGCAGCCGCGTGGTGGTGCGCGGGCTCGACCTCGAGGGCAGGCCTCTGGAGATCGAAGGGGAGGATCTTCTCGCCGTCGCCCTCCAGCACGAGATCGACCACCTGGACGGGGTCCTCTTTCTCGACCACCTGAGCCAGCTCAAGCGGAGCCGCTACGCGGCCCGACGGAAGAAGGCGGCGGACGTGAAGCCGGGGGATTGAGCCGTGCCCGAGCGGAATCACGGTCATGGCAACCGAGCCGGCCGAGGTTGCCGCGGGTGGTCCGAGGCCGGCACACCCTCGTTCGGGTCGCGCGGTGTCTGACCCGGGCGCCGTGGTGTTCCTGGGGACCTCCGCCTTTGCGGTCCCCTCCCTGGAAGCCCTCGTGGCCGCCGGAGAAAGGGTGGTGCGGGTGGTGACCCAGCCGGACCGCCCGCGCGGAAGGGGCCGGCGCAGCGAAGCGTCCCCGGTGAAGGCCGCCGCCGAGCGTCTGTGCGTCCCGGTACTACAGCCCGAGTCCGTGAACGCTGCCGAAGTCCTCGAGGAACTGTCCGCTGAGGAGCCCGAGTTTCTCGCCGTGGTCGCCTTCGGACAGTTTCTCGGCCCCCGGCTCCTCTCCCTGCCGAGAAGGGGGGCGGTCAACGTGCACCCGAGCCTGCTCCCGCGGCACCGGGGGCCTGCGCCGATCGCTTGGACGCTGCTCTGTGGGGACGAGAGGGCGGGCGTTACGACGATGTTGCTCGACGAGGGGATGGATTCCGGGCCGATCCTCCTCCAGGAGGCCGGGCCGGTGGACCCGATGCGCACGAGGGGGGAGCTGGAGGAGGAATTCTCGAGGGCGGGAGCCCGCCTGCTCGCCCGCACCCTGCGGGAGGTCCGGGAAGGGCGCCTGAGGCCCATGCCCCAGGACGCGGCGGCCGCCACCGTGAGCCGGCGGATCACCCGGGATCTGCGGGCGATCCCCTGGCACCGTTCCGCCGCGGAGGTCCGGAGGCTGATCCACGCGCTGTCGCCCCAGCCCGGCGCGGTCACCCGGCTTAGGGGCCGGCTGATCAAGGTGCTGCGCGCACGGGAGGTCGACGCCGCCGGCCCCGCGGGAACCTGGCTCGGCTGCGGCCCGGAGGGGCCGGTGGTGGCGTGTGCGGCCGGAGCGGTGGAATGGCTCGAGGTCCAACCGGAGGGGAAGAGGGCTATGACCGGGGCCGAGTTCGGCAGGGGAAGCGGTGCGACCGTGGGGGAGACCCTGGAGGAACCCTGGGATGGCTGAGGCGGCCGGCGGGAAGAGGGTCTTCCTCACGCTGCTCCTCGGCACGGGGGTCCTGCTCGGGGCGGTGGGGGGCGCCCTCTGGTTCGTGCCGAGGTCGCTCCAAGGCTCCGGCGACTGGCTCCTGGGCCTTCTGAGCGGGTTGCTCGGCTTCGGGGCCCTCGTCGTCTGGGCGGGGATCGCGATCCTGGTCTTCGCGATCCTCTTCGAGCGCGATCTACCGGGTACCAGGCGTCTCCGGGGCCTGCTGGTCAAGGTCTTCTTCCCGCCGCTCGTGGCTCTGGCGCGGATCTTCGGGATCTCCAAGGAGGCGGTGGAGAGATCCTACATCGCCGTGAACAACCAACTCGTTCTCCGCTCGGGTCGCCGGTCCCCTACGGAGCGGATGCTCATCCTCCTGCCCCACTGCCTCCAGGTGGACGACTGCGACATCCGGATCACGGGGGAGATCTCGAACTGCCGGGGGTGCGGGCGGTGTCCCATCGCCGGCCTGCTGGAGCTCGGGGAGCGGTACGGGGTCCATCTGAGCGTGGCCACGGGAGGAACGATCGCCCGGAGGATCATCGTCGAACAGAAGCCGGAGATGATCATCGCGGTCGCGTGCGAACGGGACCTGACGAGCGGGATCCAGGACGCCCACCCGTTGCCTGTGTACGGGATCCTCAACGAACGCCCCGAGGGGCCCTGCTACAACACCAGGGTGGATCTCGGCGAGGTCGAGCGTGCGGTCGCGCGTTTCGCCACGGGGAGGTGGCCCAAGCAGCCGGTGAGGGTGGCCGGGACGGGCGGGGGATAAAGGCTTTGACACCTGGGAAGGGCGTTGGCTAGATTCGCGGGTTCGTCCGACCCGTGCGCGTGGGAGATCCCATGGAAATGAAGGATGTGCTGCGGCTCCTGGAGGACGACCTCCGAAAGGTCGAGTCGCAATTCCAGGAGAACCTGCGCTCGGACGTGACCCTGATCCCCGCGGTGGGGCGGTACGTGCTGGCGAGCGGAGGGAAGAGGATCCGCCCGCTCCTCGTGCTCCTCTCCGCCCGCTTGTGCGGGTACCGGGGCGACCGGTCGATCCCGCTGGCTTCGATCGTCGAGTTCATCCACACCGCGACGCTGCTGCACGACGACGTGGTGGACAACGCCGACCTGCGGCGGGGCCAGGAATCGGCGAACGCGGTGTGGGGCAACGAGGCGAGCGTCCTCGTGGGCGACTTCCTGTTCAGCAAGTCCTTCTCCCTCCTCGTGGGGGACGGCGATATCCGCATCCTCAAGGTGATGAGCGACGCCACTACGTGCATGGCCGAGGGGGAGGTCCTGGAACTCCTGAAGACCTGCGACCTGGACACGCGGGAAGAGGAGTACCTGGAGGTCGTCACGAACAAGACGGCGGTGCTCATCGCTGCCGCGTGCGAGATCGGCGCGCTCCTCGGCGGAGCGGACCCCGAGCGAACCGCGGCTCTGCGCGAATACGGCATGCAGGTCGGGGTGGCGTTCCAGTTGATGGACGATTGCCTCGACTACGTCGGCGATCGGGAGGCCTTCGGGAAGACGGTGGGCACCGACCTGGAGGAGGGCAAGGTAACGCTGCCTCTGATCCACGCGCTGAAGAGCGCCGACGAAGGGGAGCGCGCCTGCGTCCAGGCCGTGGTCGAGAAGGAGGCGCTGGAGGCCGGGGATCTGGAGCGCATCCGGGCGCTCATCGAGCGGTACGGGGGGATCGAGAGGACCAGGGCCGAGGCGGCAACGCGCATCGAGAGGGCGCGCCGGTGCCTGGCGGCCTTCGATCCGTGCCCGGAACGAGACGCCTTGGAGGTGGTGGCGAGCTACGTCCTGACGCGATCCAGCTGAGAAGGGCGCGACAGGGCCCGGCGCCTCCGACGGGCGGCAGTCCTTCGCCGCAGGCCCCCCGGTTTCAGAACAGTTCTCCCTGGTTCCCGCCTCGCCGTCTCGCGGCCGCGTCGTCCGCCGTGGTCCCGTCCGCCTCTTCGGCCGCCTTCCGGAAGGTCTCCTCCCACGCCGCCACATCCGGTTCCGCGGCGGGCCCGCTGCCGCCGCCGGTGCGCAGCAGGGGCCGTCCGAGGCCCTTCCAGAAGCTCGACCAGGAGCCGGGCGGGACGTTCTCCCGGTCGAGCCACTCCAGGGCCCCGGCGAGCTTGGCGTCCAGGTTGTCCAGGTAGTGGAGCGCGATCGCCTCCAGTGTCTGGGGTTCCACCGGCGCGCCCCACTGCTTCTCCCCGTGGTGGCTCAGCACCAGGTGCTCCAACTGCAGGAGCAGGCGGGGCGGGAATCCCGGGACGCGTCCCGCGCGCTCGTGCAGCATCTGGACTCCCACGACGATGTGGCCCACCAGCGCTCCCTCGTCGGTGTACCCGAAGCCCGGCTTGCAGGCGATCTCCCGAACCTTTCCCACGTCGTGGAAGAACGCTCCGGCGAGGAGCAGGTCCCGGTCCAAGCGGTCCGGGTGCACCTGCAGAACGGCCTGGGCCAGGCGAAGGACGCCTCGGGTGTGCTCGACGAGTCCGCCCACGTACGCGTGGTGGAACCCCCGCGCCGCGGGTGCCTCCTCGAAGGCGGCGCGAAACGCGGGGTCGTCCAGGAACTCCCGCAGGAGGCGCCGGAGGTCGCCCTGGGTCACGCCCTCCAGGATCGACTCGATCTCGGTCCAGTAGCGGCGGCGACTCTCCCCGTCGAGTCCCGGCAGGAAGTCTCCCTTGTCCAGGGTCTCGGCCTCGCGGTCCGGAACGCGCGTGAGGTGGTCGACCCGGAGCTGGGCCGTTTCGTTGCGCATCTGCACGCGGCCCGTGACTTCCACCAGGTTGCCCACGTCGAAGGTGGTGGAGTAGCGGTCGGCCTGCTCCCACACGAACCCCTCGATCGAGCCGGTCCGGTCCGTGAGGGTCAGCCGCAGGTAGGGTTTGTCCCGGGACGAGGTGAGCAGGGTCTTCTTCGTCACGGCGAACAGGTCGGTAACGTCACGGCCTTCGGCGCCGCGTTCCGCCAGGGCCTTCACGAACCACTTCTTCGCGTGCTCCATCCGGTTGTCTCTCCGTGCTCCGTGGGCGGGCTCGGAAACGAAGCGAGGAGGGCCACGGCCCTCCTCGCGGGGTCTTGCCGTGTTCGCCGCAGGTTCAGGGCTTCTTCGCCGGCACCTGCGCCGGGGCGGCCGACTTGGAGAACGCCCCGGAATCCGCCTGTGCCGGGTGGCACAGGGCGCAGAAGGTCCCGAGCTCCGACCCCTTGGCCACGGAACCCCTCAGGTACTTGTAGTTGGGGTTGGAGGGATGGGGGTCGTGGCAGCTCATGCAGCCCAGGCTCCCGTCGTCCTTCAGGTACTGGCCGTCGATCTTGAGCTTGGCCGGCTTCATTCCCACGGGATGCGTGGAGGTGAGGCTGATGGGCATGATGCCCTCGCTCTCGTTGTGGCACCCGAGGCACAGGGCCACGTCCCCGGCAGCGCCGGCGCCGGTCGCCGGGTTCTTCTCCGTGGTGTTCGGGGCCACCGCGAGGATCGCCTTGCCCTTCGCCGCGTGCAGCGAGTGGCACTCGACGCAGTTCGGATCGTGGGGCCCGTAGGCGGCTGCGGGCAGCGACAGGCCCAGGATCAGCAGGGATGCCAGGATCGTCGTTCGCATCGTCTTCCTCCTGCGCTGCGCCAGCGCGCAGCCGATCGAAATGGAAGGGGCCCGAGGTCCCCGGAGAGCGATTCCGGAACGGCGCGGGGCTGTCCTCCGGAAGGCCGCGACACGCTACGCGACGGGCTTCCCCCGTGTCAACAAGCCCGGCTCCGATTGCGGCGCCGCGACGACCCCTCCGGCGTGCCGGCGGCGCCCGGGTCCTCCGCTCCGGAGCGGCGCTCCAGGAGGATCCGGTAGGCATCCCCCACCTTGAGCCCACAGCGGGAGGCCAGTTCCCGCGCGGCCTTCCGCGGCGGGAGGCCGCGGGCCGAGATCTCGCGAAGCGCCGGCTCGATCGCCGCGGCCGGCGAAGCCCCGCCCGGCTCGCTCCCCCGCACGCCCCAGCACACCTCGCCGAGGACCTTCGGGCGCTCCGCCAACTGTCGGCAGATCTCCGAGAGGCGCCCGAAGAGGAATTCCTCGTGGAGCTTCGTCATCTCGCGCGCCAGCGCGGCCTCCCGGTCTCCGAAGGCCTCCAGTGCGTCCTCGAGGGCCGCGACGGTGCGCCGTGGCGACTCGTAGAACACCAGGGTCTCGGCGCGTTCGGCCAGCCCGGAGAAGAACGCCTTGCGGCGGGACCTCCGGTTGGGCGGGAACCCGAAGAAGGAGAACGCGTGGGTCGGGAGACCGCAGGTGGAGAGGAATGCCGCGACCGCGCTGGGACCCGGCACCGGGAAGACCGGGAGCCCCCGCTGCCGTGCGAGCCGGACCACGTCGTACCCGGGGTCGGAAATGCCCGGCGTGCCCGCTTCCGACACCAGGGCCACCCGTTCCCCCCCGGCTACTCTGTCGAGCAGGCGCGGAGCCCGCTCCGCCTCGTTCCAGTCGTGGTAGGAACACAGGTGCGCCCGGATGCCGTGTCCCCGAAGGAAGCGCGACACGGTGCGGGTATCCTCGGCGGCGACGACGTCGGCGGACCGGAGGACCTCGAGGGCGCGCAGCGTGACGTCCCCGGCGTTGCCCAGGGGAAGAGCGACCACAGCCAGGCTCCCGGGGGGAAAGCTCTCATGTCGCGGCATCCGGCGAATCTAGCGAGACGCGGGGACGGTGTAAAGGCACTCGCTTGCGGAGCCCCGGGGCGTCCGCTAGAGTCTAGCGGCAGCGGGTCGTAGAGGGGGGAGGCCGTGCTGTCGAAGATCGTCTCCGGGGCCGTGTTCGGTGTCGATGCGTACCGGGTGGATGTGGAGGTGGACATCGCCCGGGCCCTGCCTTCCTTCTCCGTCGTGGGGCTCCCGGACAACGCCGTCAAGGAGAGCAAGGACCGCGTCAAGGCGGCCATCCGCAACTCGGGGTACTCCTTCCCTCCCCATCGGATCACGGTCAACCTGGCACCCGCCGACGTGAAGAAGGAGGGGGCCGCTTTCGACCTCCCCATGGCCCTGGTCATCCTCGCCTCGGATCCGGCTGCCGGCCTGCGAAACCTGGAGCGCACCCTGTTTCTGGGGGAACTGTCCCTTGACGGTTCGGTCCGGCCCGTGCGCGGGGTTCTTCCCGTCGCGATCGAGGCGCGCAACCTGGGGGTCGAGGCGGTGTGCGTGCCCCGTGAGAACGCGGAGGAAGCCGCCGTGGTGCAGGGGTTGACCGTCCATCCGGCCGACAGCCTTGCCCAGGTGGTGGAGGGCCTCCGCGACGGCGGCTTGGAGCGTGTGGAGGTGGACGTCTCACGCTTGATGGAGCACGCGCCGGGGAACGACGCGGACTTCTCGGAGGTCCACGGGCAGGCGCACGCCAAGCGGGCCCTGGAGGTCGCGGCGGCCGGCGGGCACAACGTGTTCATGGTCGGCCCGCCGGGCACCGGCAAGACGATGCTCGCGCGCCGCCTTCCGACGATCCTGCCCCCGATGAGCTGGGAGGAGGTGCTCGAGACGAGCCGGATCTACAGCGTCATGGGGCTTCGCGACGGGGGAGGGCCCCTGGTGTCGCGAAGACCGTTTCGCGCCCCCCACCACACCATCTCCGATGCGGGACTGATCGGAGGCGGCACGGTGCCCCGGTGCGGGGAGATCAGCCTCGCCCACAACGGAGTCCTTTTCCTGGACGAACTCCCCGAGTTCAAGAAGCACGTTCTGGAGGTTCTGCGCCAACCGCTGGAGGAAGGGGCGGTCACGATCGCGCGGGCGGCCACCAGCCTCACGTTTCCCGCTCGGTTCATGCTGGTGGCGGCCATGAACCCCTGCCCGTGCGGGTACTTCGGAGATCCCCAGCGACCATGCACCTGTTTTCCTTCTGCCATACGGAAGTACCGCGCCCGGGTGTCGGGCCCCCTGCTCGACCGCTTCGACCTGCAGTTGGAGGTCCCGGCGGTCCGCTACCGGGACATGGTGGCCTCGCCGGGGTCGGAGGAGAGCTCTGCCTCCGTCCAGCAGCGCGTGGCGCGAGCGCGGAGCGTCCAGGCGTCGCGGTACGGCGGGTCCACGGTCCACTGCAACGCCCAGATGAAGCCGGCGGCGGTCCGCTCCTTCGCCCGCCCCTCCCAGGAGGTGCGCGGCATCCTCGAGCACGCCATGGACCGGCGCGGGTTGTCGGCCCGGGCATACGTCCGGGTGCTCAAGGTGGCCCGCACCATTGCCGACCTCGAGGAGGCCGAATCGGTCGCCCGCCCCCACGTTCCCGAGGCGCTCCAGTTCCGCCAGACCTCTCTCGTCGAGCGAGGCCCGTGACGTCCGGAACCCCCCGGCGTCGGCATTTCCTGTCGCGCTCCCCGAGCCATTTCGCACCTGGCGGGCCTCGGTGATGCGTCGCTTGTCAGAGGCGAAGACGGATGTTATGTTCGGGCGCTTTTTGGTCCCTTGGGCACCGCGCGGGAGGAAGAGCCATGCCGAAAAAGCAGATCCTGCCTACCATCGAGGCTGTCTACGATTCCGACGGCCTCGCGTTCTTTTGTGACGGCGAACCCATCGAGGACATGGAGTTCACCTGGGAGGACCTCTCCGACGGGGAACTCGTGGCCGAGGTGGCCGAGGAACTGGCCGAATACATCGACAGCAGCGAACTCGAGGATATCGACAACCCGGTGAAGGCGGTGAGCCGCGCCATCCGGCAGTTGCGCAAGTCGAAGGTCGCCGCCAAAGCGTTGGAGGAAGACGCGGACGAGGGCGTGGACTCGGATGGGGACGACGAAATGGACGAGGACTACGAGGAAGAGGACGACGAGTGACGCCGGCCCGGCCCGGGCGGGTTCCCGTCGGAGGCGCCCCGCGAGTGTGGAGGTAATGTTCGATGTTGATCGCGAAGGGGTTTAAGGAGGAGGAACTCGCGGCAGAGCAGATCCGCCATCTGCGGAACCTCTCCCGTGCGGCCCGGGCGGACGTCTTGAAGATGGCGCGGCTCGCCGGGAGACCGCGCGTCGGCGGCAGCCTATCCTCGGTCGACATCCTCGTCACGGTGCTCGGCGCAGGCAACTTTCGCGCCGGCCAGCCGGACGACCCGAAGAGGGACCGGCTCGTCCTCGGCCACGCCCACACGGCACCGGCCCTGTACGCGGCGCTGGGGCGCTTCGACTTCTTCGATCTCGACGACGCCATCGCGCTGTTCCAGAAGGCGGGCAGTGTGTTCGAGGCGGCGCCCGACAGGACGGTGCCCGGGGTCGAGTGGACGGCGGGAGGACTGGGGATGTCCCTCTCGGCCGCCTGCGGCTTTGCGCTGGGTACCCGCATCCGCGGGATCAAGGGCAACGTCTTCGTCGTCATGAGCGACGGGGAGCAGAACAAGGGCCAGGTGGCCGAGGCGCGCCGTTTCGC
>CAZGRT010000251.1:0-7396 GCA_964528225.1 uncultured Thermodesulfobacteriota bacterium
AGCGCGCCGACCATCCGGCCGATGGCGGCGAAGTCCTTGGCCGCGTGGTTCCAGGTGCCGGTGGGGTCTCCCTTGGCGGTGTCGAGGCCGAGGGCGAGGATGAGGATCTTGGGCGAGAAGCGGGTGATGCGCTTCAGCGCGGTCGCGAGGGCCTCCCGATAGGCGTCCGGCGTGAGCTGTTCCGGGAGGGGGATGTTGAGGTTGTGCCCGAGGCCGGGCCCCGAGCCCTTTTCGTCGGAGAAGCCGGTGAAATACGGGTACGCGAAGCGGGGGTGGCCGTGCAGCGAAACGGTGAGCACGTCCGCCCGCTCGTAGAAGATGCTCTGGGTTCCGTTCCCGTGGTGGTAGTCCACGTCCAGCACCGCCACCTTCCCCAGGCGGGCCAGGTAGTGGGCGGCCACCGCCGCCGAGTTGAAGTAGCAGAACCCCCCGAAGGCCCGCCGCTCCGCGTGGTGCCCCGGGGGGCGCACGAGGGCGTAGGCGAGCCGGTGGCCCCGGAGCAGCGCGTCGGCGGCCGTAAGGGTGCAGTCCACGGCGCGCTTTGCGGCTTCGTAGGCCTTCTGGTTCAGGGGCGTGAAGGTGTCGATGCAGTAGTAGCCCGCCCGCACCGGCAGTTCGGTCGGCTGGCGCGCCGCGTTGCGAAGCGGGAAGACGTAGGGGTAGACCGACGTGCCCGGCGCCACGTGGGCGCACACCTTGCGCAGGTAGTCCACGAAGTCCCCGTCGTGGACGGCCCGGATGTGCTTCTCGGAGTAGTGGGAGGGCTCCCGGCGCTCGAAGAGCCCCGTCTTCTCGATTTCACGCAGGATGGAGCTGATGCGCACGGGCGCCTCCACGTACCCGCGCTCGCGGACGTGGTGGATCTCGTGGCGGTCGTTCACGACCAGGGCGATCCTGCGGTCCAAGGACGGCACGCGCCGCACCGGGATGGACGCCTCTCCGTGGGGGTAGATCGGATCGCGCAGGCGGATCGGGTCGTCGACGAAGGAGTCGAGCACCATCCGGTTGTACTCGGGGGGACACACCCCTTTGTACTTCCGGTCGAGGATCGCCTTCACGACGTCCCGGGCCCGGTCTCGAGACAGCCGGGTGCCCCGCCCCAGGTCGTCGAAGACCAGGTAGGGGGGGCAGTCGTCCCCGGGTTTCAAGGGGGTCTCGTACTTCGTCCCGGCAATGGGCCTCGCCCCGTAGCGCTCGTAGAACCGCAGGCGGGCGGCGTTCTGCTTTAGCGTGGCGGGGTCCCGGCACAGGGCCGGGTCGTCGGGGAGGCACTCGAAGAAGAGGCCTTCGCACCCGAGCCCCAGGGCCTCCTCCCGCACCCTCTCGTAGAGCGCGCTGCCGATTCCGCGTCCGGTGCGGGTCTGGGCCGCGCTGATGAAGTCGAGGTAGGCGAACCGAAGGTCCGGGGCGTGCAGCAGCAGGGCGAAGCCCTTCACCTGGCGGCCGTCCTCGGCCACGAACAGAACCGCGCGGAAACGGTACTTGAGGGGGTCGAGCATCTGCGCGGGGATCTTGCGGACGTCGGCCTCGTCCACGAGGGAAAATTGGGTCTGGAGGATGCGCTGCACCTGGGAGACGGCGTCCTGGTCGGAGGGCAGGGTGGGGTCGTAGACGCGCCGGATGCGGAACATGGGGGGCACTCCTAAGGGCGGGAGTCTTCGGCGAACGGCGCGCGCATTGTACAGGAAGGCGGAGGAAGGGGGGCAGAAGTCCCGGGAGGACGTTCCGGGAGAATGTCCGGGCGTGGCCGGAGCTCCTGTCGAGGCCGCCCCGGGCCGGGTCGTCCGCGCCTCAGATGCCCCTGGGTTCCACGGGGAGGCCGGCGCCGTGCCATGCCGGCCAGCCGCCCTCCAGCACGAAGACCTCGCGAAACCCGAGCTCGATCAACTGGCGTGCCACACGGGCACTCGTGGCCTCACCGGGTCACGAGCAGTAGACGACGATGGGCTGCGTCGCCTGATACTTCCCGGCCCAGGCCTTCACCTCGCCCGGGTCCTCCCGGCAGGCCCCGGCGATCTGCGCCTCGCTGGACTCCCAGTGGAATCCCTGGCGTACATCCACCACCACGACCCGGGGAGCGTTGCTCAACTGCTCCGCGGAGAGCCTGCGCATCTCGTCCCCGCCCGCGGCGCCTGACGCGTATCCCACGGTGCCCGCCAACGTTGCCAGCAGGAATACCGTCCAGCCCCATCTCGTCATGTCCCTCCCTCCTTTCCCTCGCGCCGGTGCTCTCGGCTCCGGCAGGGCGACGCTGCCGCCGGGACCCGTTCGTCACGGAACCCGGCCCCGTCATGTCCCAGTTTGCACAAGAAGAGCGCGGGGACAAGGGATCGAACGGTTCCATTTGGCGAACCGTTCGGGTATCCGGCCTCGGAGGAGGGGGACCGGAGCTTTCGAGGGCAGGGAGGAGGACGACCGCGGGATCAGTCGTCGGGCAGTCCCAGGGCGCCGCGCAGGGACGCCTCGTAATCGAGCAGGGATGGGTACCGGGGCAGTTCGCCGAGACCGGAACCGACGAGCCACGTGGCGGAGCTCGTGGCCACCAGGGAGCCGGCCAGCGAGAGCAAGGCCTCCTCCTCCACGGACTCAGAGGGCACGAAGGTCCGGGGATCGAAGCGGCGTGCGTCCAGCCGCAGGAGCGTGGGGCCGGCGGCGTCGGCCGAGCCCGGGGCCATCAGGAGGTCCAGCAGTGCGTATCCGTCGGCGTCCGAACCCACCCGGGCCGCGGCGACCCCGCGGATTCGACCGAGGGGAACGCTCTTCCGGCCCCTCTGCCCGAGTTCGAGGGAGAGGGCGCCGTCCGTCAGGGCGACGGGCACCGCCGTCAGGATGCGCACGTTTCGCAAGGGTCCGGTGCTCGACGGCTCCGCGCGGCGGGGGCGTGCCGGGGCCGGGGGCGCGTCCCATCCCGCCACCTCCTCCCGTACCGCGGCGGGGACCTCGGGCCGCGCCAGGAGGGTCGCCTTGATGCGATCGCGGGTCTCCCCGGTCGCCAGCCTGCCGAGGCGGAGCAGGGCGGACGGGGAGTCGGCTCCGTCGGCGCGGTCGGCGGCGGCCGCCAGCACGTCCTCGAGAAACTCGGGGTTGTCGGCGTCGTGGAGGCGTTCTGCGAACTGGGCGAGGACCGGGAAGGGCACGCTCACGTCCGTGTGGCCCTCGCGGAGTCGGGTCCAGACGGTGAGGCCGGTGCGCAAGTCCCCCCGCTGCACCTGGGAGCGGAAGAGGCGCACCAGCAGGGGCACCGCCTCTCTCACACGCCCGAGTTGCGTGGCGAGATCCCACAGGGCGAGCACGGCCCGGGGCTCGTCGGGGTACTTCCCCGCCTCCGCCCAGGCACGGGGCCAGTCGGCCTCTCCGTTGGAGAAGCCCTCCTGGGGGACGGCAGGGCCTTCCGGTTCCTCGGCCTCCGACGGGAAGGGGATGCCCAGGAATCGTTCCTCGAACTGGCAGCGGCGGGCGGCGAACGCCGCCGCCGCACCCAGCAGGAACGCCGGGAGGTGGGCCCAGTACGAGGCCGAGCGAGGGGGGCTGCCCGGCGCGATCACGTCGGGGAACACCGTCGCGAGGACCTCGCGCAGCGCCCAGAGGCCGAGCAACGCGGGCGCCGGGGCGGCGAGCACTCCGGTCCTTCCGGGGCCCACCCAGTAGGCGAAGCGGAGCCTCTGCCCCCAACGCCGGACCGCGAGGGCGCCGACCATGGCGGACGCGACGGCGGACAGGCCCAGGAAGGATACGTCCAGGCCGGAGTGGGCCGCGGCGAACACCCCGGCCCCCAGGACCCCCGCCGCCACGGAAAACCCCGCGACGATGGCCGGTCCCCACAGTTCCTCGAGGAAGGGGGCTGCGGCGAACACGAGCAGGAGGTTCAGGAGGAGGGGGACCACACCGGCGTGCAAGAACAGGTGGGTGACGAGCCCCGGCGAGGGCTCCTGCACCGGCACGACCCCGAAGCGCCACTGGGGCGTGCGGTACAGGACGTCGAAGCCGGCCCGCGTGAGCCCGTCGAGCTCCACCTGTTCCAGCGCCTGGAACTTCCGGGGTGCGGTCGGGGCGGGCTCCGCCAGGTGGGGAGCCAGAGGTGCCAGTCGTGGGTCGAGGGCCAGGTAGGGGTGGGACGCGTGGTACGCCAGCGCCCTGTCCAGGGTCTCCATCCCGCGGGAGATCCGGCGCTCGGCACCGCAATGGGCGAGCAGCGTCGCACCCGCGCACACCACGAGGAGCGCGTAGGTGAACCACGGCCTCGTCCGGACCGGGTCGTCGGCGTGGGTGAGGGGGAAGATCATCGGCGCGTCCTGGCTCCGGGGAGTCTCTTCCTCGACGCACCCGCCCGGGTCGGGCCGGGTCGGCGTGTCCATGGGGTGCGTCCGGTTCACTGATCGGCCGGAGCCGTCGGTTCTCAAGGGCAAACCTTCGCCGCTCCGGCCAGGGCCCCCGCCTTTGGCGCGCGCCGCGAACAACCTCGCCCGGTCAGCGCGTCCCCTTGACGGCTCCGCGCCGGGTGCGTAGCGTCTGCCTACCCTGCCTCGAGGAGGAGTCGCCCCTGGATCGGCGCCGCGGAGCCTGGGCCGTCTTCTCGGTCATGGCCCTCACCTACTGCTTCTCCCACTTCTACCGCCTGGCCACCGCGCTGATCGCGGTGGACCTGACCGACGAGTTCGGCCTCGATGCCGCCGGGCTCTCGATGCTCGGCGCGGCGTTCTTCTACGCCTTCGCGCTCGCGCAGATCCCGCTGGGGCCGGCGCTGGACCGCTTCGGAGCCAGGCGGATCGTGATTCTCGGGGTCTTCCTGGGAGCCGCCGGGGCGGTTCTCTTCGCCGCGGGCCGGAACCTGGGGATGCTCGTGGCCGCCCGCGTCCTCATGGGGCTCGGCATGTCGCCGGTGCTGATGGGGGCGCTCACGCTCATCGCCCAGTGGTTCCCGGTGGGCCGGTTCGGGACGCTGTCCGGCCTGATCCTGTCGCTGGGGATGGCCGGCGCTCTCCTGGCGGCGACGCCCCTGGCCGGTGCCGTCGGTTGGCTGGGGTGGCGCGGCACCTTCCTGCTGGCCGGACTGCTCACCGCCGCTGCGGGGCTCCTGGTGCGGACGGTCGTGCGCGACCGGCCGGGTGGCTGCGGCCCGGTGCCGGCGGCGGTGGGTGGGCGTTGGGGCGGGCTCCTCCGGGTGGCGGCTTCGCCCACGTTCTGGTGCACCGCCCCCCTGGCCCTGGTCGGGTACGCCTCGGTTGCCAGTCTGCAGGGCCTGTGGGCCGGGCCGTACCTCATGGAGGAGATCGGTTTCGATCGGATCCAGGCCGGCAACGCCCTTCTCGGCCTCAGCCTCGCGGGGGCCGTGGGCAGCGTGGCGGCCGGGTGGCTCTCGGACCGGGTCTTCGGTTCGCGAAAGTGGATGGTGGCCACCGGCAACGGGTTGGCCCTGGTATGCCTCCTCCCCCTGCTCGGCTTCGGCAGGCCCTCCAGCCCCGCGGGGTGGACTGCCCTGTTCTCCGCCCTCGGCTTCTTCTCGGCGTTCCGCACCCTGCTCTACGCCCACATGAAGGAGTCGATGCCGCCGGAGATCGTCGGGACGGCCGTCACCTCCATCAACTTCTTCGTCATGCTGGGCCCCGGGCTGATGCAGCAGGCCTTGGGCGCGGTTCTCGAGGTTCGGCCGGGCGACTATCGGGCAGCCTTCGCGGTGATGGCCGGGAGCCTCGCCCTCGGCTCCGCCGTGTACCTGCTGACCCGGGACAGCCGACCGCTCCGATAGGAGCGTCGGGCGGCACAGGCGCACGGTCTTGACTTCCCGGGAGCCGTCGAGTATCCGTGGCGTGCTTGTTTGCCTTCGTTTTTCCCACCCACAGAAGAGGAGGGCGACCATGGAGCGACGGGAGTTCCTCAAGAACGCGGGCCTGGCGGCGGCCGCAGGGGCGGCGACCCTGGCGGGTTGCTCCAAGGCGGAGGAGCCGAAGAAGGAACAGGCTCCCGCTGTGGTGACGAAGAAGGTGTACGAGTGGAAGATGGCGACGACGTGGCCGCCGAAGTTCCCGGTCCTGGGGGAGGTCGCCGAGCACATGGCCCGCTGGATCGAGGAGATGAGCGACGGGCGCCTGAAGATCCACGTGTACGGCGGCGGGGAACTGATCCCGGCCCTGGAGGTGTTCGAGGCGGTGCGGCAGGGCACCGTGGAGATGGGACACGCGGCCTCCTACTACTGGGCGGGAAAGGTTCCCGCCGCCCAGTTCTTTTCGGCGATCCCCTTCGGCCTGACCTCGCAGCAGATGAACGCCTGGCTCTATGCCGGGGGCGGCTGGGGCCTATGGAAGCAGGTGTACGCGCCCTTCAACATCCACCCGATCCCCGGCGGCAACACCGGGGTCCAGATGGGAGGCTGGTTCCGCAAGGAGATCAAGTCCATGGAGGACTGGAAGGGCCTCAAGATGCGCATCCCGGGCCTGGGGGGGAAGGTACTCTCCAAGGCCGGCGGCAATACGGTCCTGGTCGCGGGGGGCGAGATCTACACGAACCTGGACCGGGGCGTGATCGACGCGACGGAGTGGGTCGGCCCGTACCACGACCTCAAGATGGGCTTCTACAAGGTCGCCAAGTACTACTACTACCCCGGTTGGCACGAGCCCGGCACCACCTTCGAGATCCTCGTGAACAAGGAGAAGTGGGACAGCCTCCCGAAGGACCTCCAGGCCATCCTGGAGACCGCGGGCTGGCGCTCGAGCATGTGGACCCTCTCCGAGTTCGAGGCGAAGAACGGAAACGCCCTCAAGGAGCTCGTCGAGCAGCACGGGGTGCAGCTCAAGCGCTTCCCGGACGCGGTTCTCGAGGGGCTGAACAAGCTCTCCGGGGAGGTCCTGGAGGAACTCGCCGCCTCGGACGCCGACAGCAAGAAGGTCTACGAGGCGTACAGGGCGTTCCGTGCGCAGGTGGAGCCCTGGGCCAAGGTGTCGGAGCGTGCGTTCATGGACGCGGTTCGCCTGTAAGGGCGCCGGCAAGTCGGGAGGGCGGCCCCTGGGGGGGCCGCCCTCGTTCCTTCGGGGGAGGCGCGCTTGCTCCGCGGGGCCCGGATGTTATGATGCGTGCGTTTCGGGGCTGCTGTGCCAGGGAGGAAGCGGATGTACACGATTCTGGTCGTGGACGACGAAGAGAGCATCCGCGCGCTCTACCGCGCCGAACTGGAGGAAGAGGGGTACCGCGTGCTGTGCGCGCCGGACGGCGCCTCCGCCCGGAAGGCGCTGGGGGACCATGAGGTCCACCTCATGGTGCTCGACATCAAGCTGAAGGGGGAGAGCGGACTCCAGGTGCTCCAGGAGGTCACGCGGGTTCACCGGCAGCTGCCCGTGGTCCTCTCGACCGCCTACGGATCCTTCAAGGACGACTTCGCCTCGTGGCTCGCCGACGCCTACGT
>CAZGRT010000252.1:0-16037 GCA_964528225.1 uncultured Thermodesulfobacteriota bacterium
GCCCGTGCACGGCGTCGGTCTCCAGGTCGCGCCCCAGAGCGGAGGCCGCGGCCTCCGCGAGGGCGAGGGCCGTGCCGGAGGGCGCGTCCTTCTTGAAGCGGTGGTGGGTCTCCACGATCTCCACGTCGTAGGCGTCCCCGAGGCGGCGGGCCACGTCCGCGACCACCCGGAGGAGCACGTTGACGCCGACGCTCATGTTCGGCGCCTGGAACACCCTCGCCCCACCCTGCGGCTGCCGGATCCTCTCCCGCTCCCCGGCCTCGAAGCCGGTGGACCCGATCACGATGGCGCTGCCCGCGCGGCAGACGGCTTCCAGGTGGCTCATGGAGGCGGCCGCGCTCGTGAAGTCGATGACGACGTCGGCGG
Organism: uncultured Thermodesulfobacteriota bacterium; assembly: GCA_964528225.1. GTDB lineage: Bacteria > Desulfobacterota > Deferrisomatia > Deferrisomatales > JACRMM01 > CAZGRT01. Next base: position 367 of record CAZGRT010000252.1, read on the forward strand.
CGGGCAGGGCCTCGGCGAGGGAGCCGGTCACCGGCACGCCCAGCGAACCCACCCCGGCCAGTTCGCCCGCGTCGCGCCCGAGGCAGGGGTGGCCGGGCCGCTCCACGGCTGCGGCAAGGCCGATGCCGTCGGTCTCGCAGATCAGCCGCACGATCTGCGCCCCCATCCGCCCGGCCGCCCCGGTCACGGCGGCCCGGATCACGGCGCGCTCCCCGTGAGGCCGTAGTCGCGGAGCACCGCGTCCAGCTTCGCCGCATTCGCGTCCTGGAGGGGGCAGAGCGGCAGGCGGAACTCCATGGCCATCCGCCCCATGCGGGCGAGGGCCGACTTGACGGGGATGGGGTTCGTCTCCAGGAACAGGGACCTGGCCAGGGGCATGGTCTTGAAGTGCAGCGCCCGGGCCTGGGCGAGATCACCCGCCTCGAAGGCCTTCACCATCGCCACCACGTCCGCGGGCACCACGTTGGAGAGCACCGAGATGACGCCCGCCCCGCCCAGGGCCAGCAGCGGGAGCACCGTGAAGTCGTCCCCGGAGAGCACGCTCAGCCGGTTCCCGCACTTCTCCAGGACGTCGCTCACCTGCTTGAGGTCGCCGGTGGCCTCCTTGATCCCCACCACCTCGGGGGTCTCGGAGAGCCGGGCCACCGTGTCGGGAAGCAGGTTCACGCCCGTGCGGCCCGGCACGTTGTAGAGGATGATCGGGAACTTCGCCTCGTCGGCCACCGCCTTGTAGTGGCGGTACAGGCCCTCCTGGGTCGGCTTGTTGTAGTACGGGGTGATGAGGAGCGCGCCGTCGGCACCGGCCTCCTTGGCGTGACGGGTGAGCTGGATGGCTTCCGCGGTGCTGTTGGAGCCCGTGCCCGCGATCACCGGCACCCTGCCGCGGGCCTCGTCCACGGCGATGTCGATCACGCGGCCGTGCTCCTCGTGGGAGAGCGTAGCCGACTCCCCCGTCGTGCCGCACGGAACGACCCCCTGGACGCCCTGCTGGATCTGCCAGTCGATGAGCCGCCGGTAGGCCTCCTCGTCGAGCCGCCCCGCGCGGAAAGGGGTCACCAGAGCCGTGATCACGCCTCGAAACATGGCCTCCTCCGGTCCCGGGCCTGCGAAGTGGCGCGAATCCTACCAACCGCTCCCGGGCAAGTCAAAAGCTGGCAGAGGCGCCTTCGGTGCGCTATAAAGCGCGTCCGAGCCTCCAAAAAACAAAGAGGGGAACCCGCGTGGGGCCCCCCTCGCTGCGGGACCTTCTCGAGGGCCTTACGCGGCCGCGCTGGGGCAGGAGGCGCAGGCGGGTTTCGACCCGCTGGCGGAGCAGGAGGAGCCCTCCTTGCTCTCGGTCTTCTTCTCGCCGCCGTCCTTCTTGCGCGCGTAGTCGGTGGCGTACCAGCCGGATCCCTTGAGGACGAAGGAGCTGTGGGAGATGAGCTTCTCCACCGGTCCGTCGCACTTCGGGCAGGCCGTGAGCGCGGGCTCGGTGATCTTCTGGGTGACCTCGAAATCTTCGTGGCAGGCGTCGCAGCGGTACTCGTAGATGGGCATGGCCGAAACCTCCAGGCTCGAAACTCCCCCCTGACGGGGGGGCGCACTTATATAACACCGAGGGGGTAAGCATGCAACCGGAGCCGCGGGCCGAGGGTTTCTTCTCCACGGGCGAGGGGGCGACCCTGGCGGGGAGCCTCGTCACCGTGTGCCTCGTGGTCGTGAAGTTGGCCGCCGGCATCCTGGGGCACAGCGCGGCGCTCGTGGCCGATGCCCTGCACAGCGTCTCGGATCTGTGCAACGACACGGTGGTGGTCCTCGGCTACCGCTGGGGGCGCCGCCCCCAGGACGACTCCCACCCCTACGGCCACGGGAAGGTGGAGACCCTCGCCACGGTCGTCGTGGGGGGGCTCCTCGTGTCCGTGGGCGCGGCCATGGGCCTGCGCTCCCTGTCGACCGTCTTCGGTTCCCCGCCCCTCCACGCGCCCGGGATGATCGCCCTCGGCGCGGCGGCCGTCTCCATCGTCGCCAAGGAGGCCATATACCGCAGGACGATCCGCATCGCGGAGCGCCTGGACAGCCGCCTCCTGATGGCCAACGCGTGGGACCATCGCTCCGACGTCTTCGCCTCCACGGCCGCCTTGGTCGGCGTGGGAGGCGCGCGGCTGGGGTTCTCGTGGATGGACCCGGCCGCGGCCATGGTGGTGTGCGTCTTCATCGTCCGGATGGGGTGGCGGTTCGGATGGCCCTCGCTCCTTGACCTGCTGGACACCTCCGTAGAGGAGGAACTCCACCGCCGGATCGCGGTCGCGGTGGACGGCGTCGGGGGGGTCCACGGCCACCACGACCTGCGGACCCGCCGGCTCGGCCGCGACGTGTTCGTCGACGTGGACATCGAGGTGGCCCCCGAGCTCAACGTGATCCAGGGACACGACGTCGCGCGGGCCGTCCGGACGCGGCTTCTCGAGGAGGTCCGCGGCGTGCGGGACGCCATGGTCCACGTGGAGCCCCGGGGGGCCCGCGGGGAGGGCGTCTACTCCGAGAGTGCCCGGAGTGACGTGGTGCAGGCGGCGGAATCCCTGGCCCGGCGCACCGAAGGGGTCCTCGGGCTGCACGGGACCCGGATCGTGCCCCTGGAGACGGGCTACCTGCTCAACATGGACATCGAGGTCTCCCCCGACCTCACCGTCCGTGACGCCCACGCCATCGCCCACCGTCTCAAGGAGGCCATCCGCGCCCTGCCCGGGATCGCCGACGCGGTGGTCCACGTGGACCTTCACGGGGAGTAGCGCCCTGCGCCCCGCCGTCCGTTGACAACGGTGCCCTGGCGTCTACCCTGCCCGGGTCCACCCCAACCCCAGGAGGAGAAGGACGAGATGAACGTACGGATCGACTACGACCTGTGCATGGGCGACGGAAACTGCCGCAAGGTGTGCCCCGAGGTGTTCGGCTACGACGACGACAAGCTCCGGGGGGTCGTGCTCCAGGAGGTCGTGCCCAAGGCCCTCGAGGCCAAGGTCCGTCGCGCCGCGGAGGAGTGTGCGCCCCAGGCCATCGTGGTGCAGGAGTAGCGCTACGGCACGTACGGCGTCGGGTCCGCCACTCCGGCTTCCGCGAAGCCCCGGCGTCGGAGCACGCAGCTGTCGCAGGCGCCGCACGCCCGCCCCTCTTCGTCCGGGTCGTAGCACGAGTGGGTCAGCGAGAAGTCCACGCCCAGTTCCACGCCGCGGCGGACGATCTGCGCCTTGGTCAGGTGGAGGAGCGGTGCGTGGATGCGGAACCGGTCCCCTTCCACCCCCGCCTTGGTCCCGAGGTTCGCCGCCTTCTCGAAGGCTTCGAGGAAAGCCGGGCGGCAGTCCGGGTAGCCCGAGTAGTCCAGTGCGTTGACCCCGAGGAAGATGTCCCGGGCGCCGAGCGACTCGGCCCAGGAGAGCGCGAACGCCAGGAAGATGGTGTTGCGGGCGGGCACGTACGTGACGGGGATCTCGCCGCCGATCTCTTCGGCGGAGCCGGGGCGTGGGACCGCGATTTCGGCCGTGAGGGCCGAGCCGCCGATCGCGCGCAGGTCGAAGGAGATCACCAGGTGCTCCGCCGCGCCCAGGGCCGCGGCCACGCGCCGGGCCGCCTCCAGCTCCCGGCCGTGGCGCTGCCCGTACGCGAAGCTGAGTGCGTAGGGGGCGAAGCCCTCCGCCCGGGCCACGGCGAGGCAGGTGGTGGAATCGAGCCCTCCGCTGAGCAGGACCACGGCCTTTCGCACGGCGCTCCTTTCGACGGGGTGGGAGCACGAATCCTAGCAGCTGCACCCCGGCGCGGCCAGCGCCCGGGCGCGGCGGGGGATTGCGCGCAGATCCGCTGTTGACAGACCCGTGCCGGTCCGCTACCCTCCCCGCCTCACAACGCGTTCCGTGGGCCGTTAGCTCAACTGGCAGAGCAACTGACTCTTAATCAGTAGGTTGGAGGTTCGATTCCTCCACGGCTCACCAAGAAGATCGAGGGGGCTAGGCGCCATCGCCTAGCCCCCTTTCGTTCGTCCTGGGTGCCCGGACACTCGCTGAGAGCTTGGACGGTCAGGACGTGCCCTTCCATCTGTCCTTCGACGCAGATGCCTCGCCGCCTCTTGCTACGGTGGAGCGCACTCCTTGGGACGCCGTCCCTCCCCCGATTGCGGGGAACGCCCGGGTCGGCCATTCGGTGATAATGTGTAAGGAGCGGGTGCGAGGGGAGCGGGCCGCGGCGGCCCGCGTGCGCCGCTGCTGGCGTTCGGGGAGGTAGGCGACGTTGAGTGCGATGCCGGTCCTGTTCGTCGGGCACGGGAGCCCGATGAACCTGATCCTGGACAACGAGTTCACGCGCAGCCTGCGAAACGTGGCGCCCGCGATTCCGCGTCCGCAGGCGGTCTGCGTCGTGTCCGCGCACTGGCAGACGCAGGGCACGCGGGTTTGCTGTGCCGCCAAGCCACGGCAGATCTACGACTTCTACGGCTTTCCGGAAGCGCTATTCCGGATTCGCTACGAACCCGCCGGGCATCCGGAGTTGGCTCGGCAGGCCGTGGACCTTCTGGGCGGGGCGCAAGAGGGCATCGCCTGCGATGACTCGTGGGGCGACGATCACGCCGGCTGGGCCGTGCTCAAACATCTCTATCCCGAGGCCGACGTCCCCGTCTTTCTCGTCAGCGTCGACATGACCGCGTCGGCGCTCCACCATGCCGAACTGGCGGCCCGAATGGCCCCGCTGCGGGAGCGAGGGGTGTTGGTGTTGGGCAGCGGCAACATCGTCCACAACCTGGCCGCGGCGGACCTGGGAGACCAGAACGCGACGCCCGATCCCCGAGGGGTGCGCTTCGACGCCGCGGTGAAATCCTCGCTCGAGAACGGTGACCTGGACTCCTTGATCCACTACGAGCGTCGGGGCGAGGAGGCTCGGTTCAGCGTGCCCACCCGGGACCACTACCTCCCGCTGCTGTGGGCCGCAGCGTTGAAGAGGCCGGGCGACCGCGTGTCGTTTCCCTGTGAAGCAATGCAGAACGGCGCCGTGTCGATGCGGTCGGTGCTCTTCGAGGCGGCCTGACCGCCGGCGCCCCTGGTCCCGAAAGAAGGGAACCGGCCGGATCGTCCCGGAAGGCGAGCGACTCCCTCCCCCGAGTGCGGCTTCACTGGCCCGGTTCCGACTCGCGCAGCCGCTGCCGGCACTGGAGCCAGTTCCGGTACCCCTCCAGTCCGATGACCGAGAGGCCCCCGAGCAGGACGGCCCAGAAGTTCTCCTCGAGCCCGTTGGAGAGGTGATAGAAGGCGTAGAAGGCACCCAGGTAGGCGACGTGGCGGAACCCGCCGAAGGGGTGCCAGTCCCCGGCCATCCGGACCAGGCTCAGGACGAGGGCGGAGAACAGGTAGACGAGGAAGAGGCCGTGGATCCACGGCAGGGGCGGCGGCCTTCCCAGCCAGGACTGTACGTTGTCGGACATGGGCGGGACGTAGCGGAAGCCCGTGCGGGCCCACAGGCTGAGGGCCGTGAAGGCGAGGAGGGCCCAGAGACCCATGGCCGAAGCCTGCTCCAGGGCTCGGGGGCTCGTAGGCCCCGTGCGACCCTCCTCCGCCGGAGGCGAGTCTTTCTCGCCGTTACCCCGCCCAACCCACGCCATGCACCGCACCCGGCCTTCGTCATCGGGGTTCTGCACGCGGCTCCAGCCGGTCTTCCAGCGTCTCGCCACGCTCCAGTATAGCCACAGTCTGGCGCAAGACCTCCAGTTCGTCGACCATGGCGCTCCCCGGTTCCCCCTCGCGGCCGGGGGTTAGCCTCCGGGCCCGGGCGGCGAGTTGCTGGACCGGGGCGATCACGGTCCGGTGAAGGAGGCCCGCCACTCCGCCCACGGTCAGGACCAGCACCAGCCCCGCGAACACGGCCAGCTTTCGCCCCGTGGCCGCCAGGGAGCGCTGGAGGGGTGCCTCGGAGAGGCCGACGTCGAGGGTTCCGAGCACGACCTGGCTTGGGTCGTGGTAGTGGCAGGATGCGCTGCTGCAGTCCGGTTCGTTGTAGATGGGCTCGGTCACGGCCAGGACCCGTTCGCCCCCCTCCTTGGTATACCGACGTGCCTGCTCCATCGGCCCGAGCCTCTCCACGGGCAGGGCGGCCGCGTGGCACATCGAGCACCCTTCGGCCTTTTCGTCCACGGCACGGCCGACCTCGGCCTCTTCCCCGGAGAAGGCGATGCGCCCCTTCTTGTTGAAGATCCGGACGTGGTCCACCAGTTCCTCCCGGCCCACGTCGGCGACGATGTTGCGCAGCATCTCCCGGTCGTCCTTGAGCATGGCGTACCGGGTGGAGTTGACCAGCACCCCCGAGAGATCGTTGGCGTGGTGGATGCCCTCCTCGATCCTGTCCGCCTTCAGCGTCGTGTACAGCAGGATGCAGCACACCGCCACGAAGCCCGCCACGGCACAACTGACCGGCAGGATGGCGCGGGCGGCCAGTGACTTGAGGCCCCCCGAAGCCCCGAGGGCCGTCTGCCTGGATCCGGAGGACTGCGTCTGCGGTGTGTAGCTTCGCGCCGTCTCCATGTGGCACCTCCCGTTCCCCCGCTTCTCGTGCCGCCCCGCGTCGGCTCCCCCGACGGCCGGTCTTCGGGCGGCCGGCGAGGCCCGGCCGCCCGGGGTCTTCAGCTCGCGGACTTCGCCATCTCGGGGATGGGTTCCAGGCCCTCCCCGGCCTCGCAGACGGCCGCCGCCTGGGCCTCCTCCTGCTCCTGCGCCTTCCACGCGTAGAGGATGGGGAGCCGATACAGGAGGAAGCGGTACACGGTCAGGTACACGGTGAACACCATCACGACGATGACGAGTTCTCCCAGCGCCGGGAGTTCGTTGTAGAGATTCCAGTTCATCGCCACCATCGACGTGTTGAGGCGGTTCAGGACGACTCCGAGGACCGTCACCAGCGCCCCGAACCGGGCCAGGCCCACCCGCTCGTGGTGAACGGCGTAGGCGAAGATCGCGATGGGCGCGACCACGAAGGCTATCATCTCGACGCCGTACCATGCGCCCCACCCCGTGGCCAGGTAGGCCCACTCGTTGTCGTGGGCGAGGCCGATCAGCTTGATCGTGAGGTAGGTGACCAGGGCCAGGCTCGCCCCCTTGGCGAGTCCGAGGGTGATGCGGTCGAGGTTGTCGAGGAATCGCCGGTCGCAGCGCCACGCCATGGTCCTCTTCACCACCGTGCTGACCAGGATGACCATGCACAGGCCGGCCGGAATCGAGGAGCAGAAGAAGAAGATCCACTGAAACGACGCGCTGTACCACAGGGGGTGCACCTTCCCGGGCGCGTAGGTGAAGAGGGCGCCCAGGGCCCCCTGGTGCAGCGTGGAGAGGATGATTCCCGCGATCGTGAGCCCCAGGGCGATGCGCCGGATGAACCGCTTCGCCGGCCTCCACCCCGCCCAGTCGAAGAACGAGGCGGACACCTCCGCGACCTGGACGGAGAGGTAGGTCGCCACGTGCCACCCCACGAGGAACAGCACTGCGGCCGGACCCCAGGAGTACGCCATGGGGTAGTACAGCCTCCAGGGCTGGCCGAGGTCGTAGAGCAGGTAGATGACCGCGAAGAGGTAGCCGAGCAGGCCGTTGAGCAGCGCGAGCCGCTCGATCGGCTCGAAGTCGTGGCGCCCGAAGACCTCCACGGTCGTTCCCAGCATGAAGCCCGAAGCCGAGAGGGGCACCATGCAGAAGAGCCCGAAGCCCAGGAACAACCCCCAGGGGTAGTCGTTGGAGGCGTGGGTCACCGCCCCCAGGCCGCCCACGAAACGAACCACCGTTACGGGCAGCCCCACCGCGAGCACCGACCAGATGACCCAGTTGAACGGGTTGCGCACGGCCTGGGACGCGTATTCCCGGGGCGTCAGGCCGAGGAGCAGCTTCTCCTTGAGGGTCCAGTTCCTGCCGTCCGGGTCGCGCCGGGGGCCGTCCACGGGCCGACGCGCGCCCTTCATGATCCGCTTCATGATTCCACCTCCCCTCCGTTCGAATCTTCCGGCTCCTTGCCGTGGCCCTTCCCGCCCCTGGTGGACAACAGATGGATGCCGGCGAAGAGGGCGGGCCAGATCGCGAGCACCATGGGCACCATGCCGAGGAACTCCTTGACGTTGTTGATGATGGGCTCGGTCTGCAGCGAGGTGTCGAAGCCGACCTGGTCGAAGGGCACGCTCGACAGGTACATCCACGCGGTCCCGCCCACTTCCTTCTCGCCGTAGATGTGATCCACGTACCGCTCGGGCTGCTGCCGGATCCGCTGGCGCGCGATCCGGATCAATTCCTTGCGGTGCCCGAAGGTCAGCGCCTCCTGGGGGCAGGCCTCCACGCAGGCCGGAGGCCGGCCGCGCACGAGGCGGTTGTCGTGGCAGAAGTTGCACTTGACGATCAGGGGATTGGTGGCGCTCGAGTAGCTGTAGGCCGGCACGTAGAACGGGCAGGCAGTCATGCACATGCGGCAGCCCACGCAGACGTCCCCGTTGTAGACAACAGCCCCCTGCTCGGTCTTCGTGTAGGCGTTCACGAAGCACGACGTCAGGCAGGAGGGCTCGTTGCAGTGGTTGCACTGCATCTTGCGGTAGACCGGCGCCGCGGCCCCCGGCGGGTCGTACCGGTTCACGACCGTGAAGGCGTTCTCGTCGGTCCGCCGCTTCTGCCCGTTGCGGTCGATGCGGTCGAACACGCTCGTGTCGTCGAAGGGTTCGCTCGGGGGTGGGAATCCGTGTTCCTTGTTGCACGCGGCTTCGCAGCTGCGGCACCCCACGCACTTCGTCAGGTCCACCAGCACGCCCATCCCCTCGGGGTAGCCCTCCAGGGATGCCGCGGCCGCTGCGGCCTTCGGGCGGGCAACCGCGGAGACGGCGGCACCCGCCACGCCCGCGGCCAGGAACGATCGTCGACTCATTCCACTCATGGTCCTCCTCCTCCCGGTGCTCCCGCGTTGCACGTCGTGCGGCACCGGCGCTGGGAACACCCACCTAACGGTGGGCCGGGCTCGGGCCTCGGCGGGGCCCGGTGCCGGCACTGAAAAGGGCGTCTCCGGCTGCATTGCGCGCGTGGCAGTCCTGACAGCCCGTCGGCGCCCCGGTCTCCTGGTGGCAGCCGAGGCAGTTCTGGTGGTAGGCCCCCTTGAGGCCGGGCTTGTCCACGTGGAACCACTGGTCTCCGGTCTCGGCCAACACGATGTGCTCCGGGGAGAAGGGGTCCCGGTAGTGGCAGTCCTTGCACACAACCGTGGCGGCCGCCTGCGAGCCGTCGTGGCACGTGGCGCAGGGCTCCCGCTCGGCGGCCCCCCCGGTGGTGTGGTGGTGGCACGTGGAGCACCCGTCGGCGACGTCCACGTGCAGGGCGTGGTCGAACTCGACCCGGTCGTAGAACTGGGCCAGCGAGGCAAGCTCTACGACGTCGGGCATCGGCCCGGCCTGCGAGAGGACGGCCAGAGAGAGCACCAGTCCTCCCGCGATGGCCCCTCTTGTGCGGCAGCGAAGTCTCGTATTCATCGGTCGGCACTCCTTCTTCCCCGGCGTCGTCGCAGGGCGCGAGCGTTTACGTGGGGTTCGCATCTTCGTCCTTCCGGTGGTTGATGTACCGGTAGTACATCGGGAAGCCGACGAAGAACCCGACACAGATCAGGTACTCGAGCCCCTTGATATACGTGTAGTAGTCAACCACGGTGTGAACGGTCTTCACTTCGCCGATCGAACTGAAGATCTGAGCCAGGAGATCCAACATGGGTTCCCTCCTTCTTGTCGTGCAGCCGGTGCGAGCGACGAGCGGCCGCGCTCGGCCCCGACTATTCGCGTCCCGGTTCCGTCGCGTGCCTGCGGAACAACGCGGTCACCAGCCCCTTGACCATCCCGACCAGCAGCATCACGGCGGGCAGCAACTGGGCCACGATCACCAGGGCCAGCACGCCGACGAAGGCAACCACGAGGATGCCGCTCGTGTAGACCTTGGTCGTGTCGGCGGCGAGGGCGGGGGCAACGAACGCGAACGCTGCCCAGGCGGTGGCGAGATTCGTCATCAGGTGTCTCATGGCTGCCTCCTTTCCGGCGTGGGGGGTTCCCGCCCCGCCCAGGTGCCAGCGCCGGCGGGAAGGGGCGGGATCGGCTCCCCGCTGGTGCTCTGGAACGCACAGCGGACGGCCTCGAGAAGTTCGTGCTTGTCTTCCAACGCATCGGGCCGCAGCGAATGGTAGAAGATCCCCTCTTCTCTGTATTTCCGGAGGACAGGAAGAGGGATGTCGTCGGATACCAGGATGATGGTAACCCTCGCGTTGCACATCTTCAGTGTGTGAATCAGGTTGAAGGCTTCCGAGTCCAGAAGTTCGCTGCTGATGATCACGACTTCAGCCTCTTTCTTCAGCGTCCAGCACAGGGCGCTCGTCGCGGAATTGGTCAGGATCACGTTGTACTCCGCGTCGATGAACCAGTTCGCCATGTGCTTTCGGAACTCTGCGCTCTTGTCTGCGATGAGAAGTGCGACCATGGCCATCTCCCTTCTCGATCGAGGCTCCTGCCGCCCTATCCGTGCCCGCGGCGGCCGGGCGTTTGCGGGACCCGCCAAGCCCGCCCCTTCTGCAGCGCGCACTCGACGGCCTGCCGGACCTCGTCGCCGTCCTCCGCGGCCTCGGGCGGTTGCAGGTGGTAGAAGATCCCCTCGGTGCGCAACTTGCGAAGCGAAGCTGCGGGGGGATCCTCCCCCACGACGATCAACGGGGTCCCGGGTGCGCACTCCTTCAGCACGGGCACCAGTCGGGTCACCGGGACCCCGTCGACCGTGTCTCCCACGATCAGCACCTGGGCGGTGCGCTCCGCGGCCTCCTCGATCAGGTCGGCGACGGAGCACGTCGCGGCGACCTCGTAGCCCGCTTCCCGCAGCAGGTGCTCCATCCGTGCACGGACGGACGCGTCGTCGTCGGCGATCATGAGCCGTGCCATGGTGCGCACCTCGTTCCCCCCGGGAACCGTGGAGGCCGCGGGGCGCATGGCCTAGACGACCTCCTCCGCGTCCGTCGCCGCTTCCCGGCTGCGGGCCGGCGAGAAGAGAGCCTTCAACATCGACCCGAGGAGCATCGCCGCGGGGATGGCCTGGGCCAGGATGACGATGGCTCCGAAGGCGAGCAGGAGGACCGTGAGAAGCCCCATCCCCTCCTCCCCTCCGCCCGTGGCGGCCAGGACCCTGCTGGCAGCCAGACAACCGACGGCAGTGACGACCGGCAGGAACTGGTTCTTGGTCTTCATGGCGTCCTCCTTTCCCCTGAGTGACCTTTCCTCGCCCTGGATTCTGCACGGCCCGTGCCGTCGGCGGCGCCGGCATCGCCGGCACGCCGAAAGGAGCGTAAGTAGCTGTTCCTGAGGAGGATAGTTCTCGAGGCGCGACCCCTGCCCGGAGTCCGGATGCGGCACGAGTGTCTGGAAGAACTAGGCACCCTGGCCGCGCGGGCCGGGTCGATCCGCCTTGGATAAGGGGCCTGCGGCGCGGGTCCCGGCTTCCCGCGCTCCCGCTGGATCCGATAGACCGAGTCGCGGGGTCGGGAACGGGGTTGCCCGCCTTGACAGGGTGGAACACCCCTGGTTTGCTGTAGATAAACCCGGTGCGCGATGGGGAAAGGAGGGGCTTCGGGGACTTTCAGGGGGCCGGGGTTTCGGTGTTCGATGGGGGCAGGGCCGCCGTGAGGGCCCCGCCGTTGAATGTTTGGGGAGGAGGAACGCCGTGGCGACTCGCATTCTCGCGGTGGACGACGAGGCCGTCGTCCGCAAGAGCATTTCCCGCATCTTCTCGGGCAGCGGCTACGAGGTGACCACCGCTCCCTCGGGCAGTCTGGCCCTGGAGACCGCTCAGCAGTCCGAGTTCGACCTCGTCATCACCGACCTCAAGATGCCCGGGCTCAACGGCATCGAAGTCCTCAAGGCGATCCGGGTGCTCCAGCCGGAGGTGCCCGTCATCCTGATCACCGGCTACGCGACGGTGGACACCGCCGTCGAGGCGATGAAGTGCGGCGCCTCGGACTACGTCACCAAGCCCTTCGAGCCCGAGGAGCTCCTGGGCAAGGTCGAGGCGGTGCTGGGCCGGGCCCGGCGCAGCCGCAGCCCGCCGGGGGAGGGCGAGTTCGACGGCCTGGGAAGACTCGTCGGCCGGAGTCCGGCCATGCAGGCGGTCTACCGGAGGATCCGTCAGGTGGCGCCGAGCGACAGCACGGTCCTGATCTCGGGCGAGAGCGGCACCGGGAAGGAACTGGTGGCCCGGGCGGTCCACGAACACAGTCGCAGGCGCGAGCGCCCTTTCGTGGCGGTCGACTGCACCGCGCTCGCCGAGAGCCTGCTCGAGAGCGAGCTGTTCGGACACGTGAAGGGGTCGTTCACGGGCGCCGTCCGCACCAAGACCGGACTGTTCAAAGTCGCCGACGGGGGCACCCTCTTCCTGGACGAGGTCTCCAACCTGAGCCACACCGTGCAGGCCAAGCTCCTCCGGGTGTTGCAGGAAAGGGAGATCACCCCGATCGGGGGAACCCAGTCGCTCCCCATCGACATCCGGCTCATCGTGGCTACGAACCGGGACCTCAAGGATCTCGTGGCTGCCGGCGGGTTCCGCGACGACCTCTACTTCCGGCTCAACATCATCCCGATACGGATGCCCCCCCTCCGCGAACGGAACGGAGACGTGGAGATGCTCGCGAACTTCTTCCTGCGCCGTTACGGCGAGGAGATGGGGAAGCAGGTCACGGGCTTCGGGCCGGATGCCCTGGCCCTGCTCTCGGCGTACGACTTCCCCGGGAACGTCCGGGAGCTGGAGAACGCCGTGGAACGGGCGCTGGTGCTCAGCACCGACGCCCGGATCCGACGCTCGGACCTCGAGCTCCACGGCGCGCCGGAAGTCGCGCCCCAAGGGGCCCACCACGCGCCGCAGACCGTCGAGGAACTCAAGGAGGTGAAGCGGCGCGTGCGGGAGGAGGCCGTGGCCCCGATCGAGAAGGAGTTCGTCCTCGAGGCCCTGCAACGCAACGGCTGGAACGTCAGCCGCGCCGCGGAGGACACCGGCATGCACCGACCGAATTTCCAGGCGATGCTGAAGAAGCTCAACATCTCGGTGCGGGACCGGCGTGCCTGAGTCGGTGCGCCGGCGGTCCGGCGCGGGTCCGAAGCCCCGGAGGTCTCGGCCCCGTCGGGCAGCGAGCGCGAGACGTCCGGCCCCACGGCAGGAGGACGCTGAGAACGAACGATAGCGTTCGGCCGCAGCGCGGGGGCCGCGCGGCCGGCTCCTCCGGGGAACGGCCCGGGCTGCCCGAGCCCGGCGTTGGAACGGCGAGGTGAGGGATGGGTCTGAACGCCAAGCTCAGCATCGCCGTCAGCATCCTCCTGCTGGTCGTCATGGTTCCCTACTACTACCTCAACGTGAAGAGCATCCGGACCCTGCTGATGGAGGAGGCGGTCGCGGCGGCGGACAAGATCAACGAGACGATCATCAAGACGACCTACCACAAGATGCTGGAGGACGACCGCCAGAGCGTCTACGAGATGATCCGGGAGGCGGGCTCGCAGGAAGGCGTCGAGCAGATCCGCATGATCACCCCCGAGGGGGACATCCGCTTCTCCACGGATGCGGAGGAGATCGGCGCACACCTCGAGAAGAGCTCTACGGCCTGCGGTTCGTGCCACCAGGCCAACCAGGTCCGCAGCAGCTCTCCCAACGGCCGGATCGGAGTGTGCGAGACGGCGCAGGGCTCCCAGGTGCTGGGGGTCTCTCGGGCCATCTACAACGAGCCCAACTGCTCACGGGCCTTCTGCCACTTCCACCCCGAGAACCAGAAGGTCCTGGGGGCCCTCCACACGACCATCTCCCTCGATCGGGTCACCCAGCAGACGGCACAGTACGCGCAGGGGTTCGTGCTGGTCACCGTCACCATGCTCTTCGCCATCGCCATCTTCCTGAGGACGATCATGCACCGCATGGTCAACCGCCCCCTCCGGGAGATCCTGCAGCACACCCGGCGGGTCGGGGAGCTCCGGTTCGATTCGAGGGTGAACCTGCGCAACGGCGACGAGCTGGGGGAACTGGCCAACTCGCTGAACCGGATGACGGCCCAGCTCAAGACCTCCCAGCAGCAACTGGCCGAGTGGGCGGAGAACTTGGAGGTCAAGGTCGAGGAGCGCACGAAGGAGCTCAAGCAGATGCAGGCCCAGCTCATCCGGTCGGAGAAGCTGGCCTCCCTGGGGGAGATCGTGGCCGGCATCGCCCACGAACTGAACAACCCCCTCACCGGAATCCTGGTGCTCTCCTCGCTCATCCAGAAGAAGACCGACCTGGACCCGGTGCTGCAGGAGGACCTCGCCACGGTGGTCCACGAGAGCAAGCGGTGCGCACGAATCGTGAAGGGGCTGCTGGACTTCTCCCGGGTCGGGACTCCGCAGAAGAGCCTGGCGGACGTGAACCGAATCATGGAGAGCACCCTGGCCTTGATCGGGACCCAGTCGATCTTCCACGACGTCGTCTTCGAGAAGCGCTACGACCCGGGACTGCCCGAGGCCATGGTGGACGCCAACCAGCTCGAACAGGTGTTCATCAACATCCTGCTCAACGCCGGGCAGGCCATGCCCGCGGGAGGGAGCCTCACGCTGGAGACGAAGGGCGTCGGCGAGGAGATCCGCATCAGCATCACCGACACCGGGTGCGGCATCCCCAAGGAGCACATCGGCAAGATCTTCGACCCGTTCTTCAGCACCAAGGACAGCAGGGGCACGGGTCTCGGGCTGTCGGTGTCCTACGGGATCGTGGAGAACCATGGGGGGAAGATCGACGTGGACAGTCAGGTCGGGGTGGGGACCCGCTTCACGATCCACCTTCCCGTCGCCGGCCGCGGGAAGGGCTCCGGCGCTCCTCCGCCCCCCGCCCCCGCGGCGTCCCCTGGAGCGGTCGGGACTAGCTCCCCTTGAAGCGGGGCGGCCGCCTCTCCTTGAGCGCCCGCACCCCTTCGAAGTGGTCCTCGGTGCGCTGCGTGATGCCCTGGAAGGCGGCCAGGAGGTCCAGGTGGCCGCTGATCTCCGCCGTGCGGGCCTGGCGGATGGCCTTCTTGATCATGGAGACCGCCACGGGGCTGTTGGCGGCGATGGCGCGGGCGAGGTCCTCCGTCTCCCGCCGCAGGGCGTCCACCTCGACCAGTCGGGTGAGCAGGCCGATCCGTAGGGCCTCCTCCGCTTCCACGATGCGGCCGGTCAGCGACAACTCCATGGCCCTGGCGTAGCCGACGACCCTTTGCAGAAAGAACGTGCCCCCGTCCCCGGGCACCAGCGCCAGCTTCGCGAAGGTCTCCCCGAAACGGGAGTGCTCGCAGCCGATGCGGATGTCGCACATGCACGCAAGGTCGCATCCGGCGCCGATGGCCGCACCGTTCACCATGGCCACGACTGGGGTCTGCAGGGCCTCCATCGTGAGGGGGATCTGCTGGATGCCCCTCGTGTAGCGCCGCCGGAGGCCCTCGGGGTCGCCGGCGAACATGCCGGTCTTCTCCTCCATGGCCTTCACGTCGCCCCCGGCGCAGAAGGACTTGCCCGCCCCCGACAGGACGATGACGCGGACGTCGTCGTCCCAATCCGCGTCCCGGAGCAGGCCGCAGAGCTCGGTGATCATCTCGTCGGAGAAGGCGTTGGCCTGGTGGGGCCGGTTGAGGGTCACCCACAG
>CAZGRT010000253.1:0-5580 GCA_964528225.1 uncultured Thermodesulfobacteriota bacterium
GCCGAAGCACTCGCACACCACGTCGCCCTCGAGCTCGTGCTTGGGGGTCTCGACCCCGCGGTAGTTCGCGATGGCGGCCTCCAGGGCCTCGCGGCCCATGACGGAGCAGTGCATCTTCTCCTTGGGCAGGCCGCCCAGGTACTCGGCGATGTCCTTGTTCGTCACCTGGAGCGCCTCGTCCAGGGTCTTGCCGCGCACCATCTCGGTGAGCGCGGAGCTCGAGGCGATGGCGCTGCCGCAACCGAAGGTCTGGAACTTGGCGTCGAGGATCCGATCCTCCTCGATGCGCAGGTAGAGGCGCAGCGCGTCGCCGCAGGCGAGGCTGCCGACCTCTCCCACCGCGTCCGGGGCGTCCATCTTCCCCACGTTGCGGGGGTTGAGGAAGTGGTCCTTGACCTTGTCGGTGTAATCCCACATGGGGCTCTACCTCGCGGGCTGGGTGTGTTCAGCGGGTTCCGGGCTCGGGAAAAAGAGCAGGCAATCTAACAAGGCGTGCGGGGAGTGTCAAAACTCATTGCCCACCCAGAAGGGCCTCGATTCGGGCCTCGAGCGCCGCCAGGTCGGTGTCGCCGGCCTGGGCATGGGCCACGCGGCCCCCGGCGTCGACGAGGACCACGGTGGGGGTCACGCGGACCCCCAGCGCCTGGGAGAGGTCCCCGTCGTCGCGGACCGGGTCGTCGAGCAGGCAGGGCAAGGCGGCGTGGGGCGCGACGAACCGCTCCACGCGGGCGAGCAGCTGGGCCGAGTCGACGTTGACCGCGTAGGAGGCGAGCCCCCGGGCCCGGTACCGCTCCGAGAGCGCCACCAGCTGGGGGTACTCGCCCCGGCACGGACGGCAGTAGAGGCTCCAGAAGAAGAACAGGGCCGGGCGCCCGGAGGAGAGCTCCACGGACCGCCCGCCGAGATCCGCGGCCCTCAGCGGGCCGACGGGCTGCCCGGGTCGGGCGAGCTCCACCCCGGCCGGGGCGAAGGCCGTGGCGCCCCCCCGAGACGCGAGGGTGACGTCCTCGGCCTCCCCCGTGCGCAGCAGGCTGCGCACCTTGGCTTCGAAGGCCCGCTCGTCTCCGGGACGGTACCCCTCCTGGTACAGCCGGATCCAGCCCTCCCGGTCGACGATCACCGTGACCGGGAGCAGTTCGACGTTGTAGGCCTGGACGATCTCCTGGCGCGGGTCCCGCACCACCGGGTAGGGCGGGGAGATCCCTGCCTTCCGCAGGAACGAGGCGACGCGCTCCGAGGAGAAGACGTCGGTGTTCACGCTCAGCACCGCCAGCCCGTCGGCGGCGTAGCGCCGGTGGAGTTCCTCGATGTGGGGCATCTCCTCCAGGCACGACTTGCAGAAGATGCTCCAGAACTCGAGCAGGACGACGTGGCTCCCCACCAGGTCGGCGAGCCTCACCGGTGAGCCGTCGAGGGTCCGTGCGGCGAAGGCCGGCGCGAGGGAGTTCACCTCGACGACGACGCTGTCGCCCTCGGTCTTCTCCTGCAGGCCGAGGGCGTCGTCCCCGGGCCGGCACCCCGGCGCGGTGCCGAGGGCGAGGACCGCGCACAGTCCGAAGAACAGGGTGCGAAGCATGCCCCGAGAATACGGAAGCCCGGGCGGCCCGGTCAAAGCGTTCCGGTGGCGGGGGGCCGGGGAGGCCGCCGCACCCAGAAGTACGCGACCCCCGGGAGGTCGAAGCGGGTGAAGGCCGAGGCGCCGTCGGGTCCCGGCGATAGGCGCCGGCGGACGAGGTCGGGGGGGATGCCCCTCTCCGCCGCCAGCTTCCGGAAGATCGCCTCTCCCGCGGCGACGAGGTCCTCGGGCCCGTCCCACGCGGTCACCTCCGCCGCCACCCGGTCGATCGCGCGTCGGGTGAGCTCCACCCAGTGGCGCGCCTCGGTGCCTCTCCGGACCTCCCGGTGACCGGTGACCAGGGTGAGGAAGGGGAGCGGCAGCAGCGCATCGAGGCTGCGGCGGTAGGTGTCGCCGTCCCGGAAGCAGACCCAGGGGCTGGGGAAGAAGGCCTGGCCCCAGGTCTCCCCCTTGGGCTGGACGAGGTCTCCCGAGAACAGGACCCGACGGGCCTCGACCCAGAACGCCAGGTCGTCGCCCCGGGGGGAATGCCCCGGGGTGGGGATCGCCAGCAGCCCGGGGCCGGCCGGAACCGTGCGGGCCTCGTCGACGGGCTCGTCCGGGTCCGCCGGCCCCCCGGGGTGTGCGGCCACCCGGAGGCCGGGGCCGAGCGCCTCGCGAAACACGGCGAGGTTGGCGACGTGGTCGGGGTGGCCGTGGGTCAGCAGGATCCACCGCACCGGCTTGCCGGTCTGCCCTGCCAGGGCCAGCACGTCGGCCAGCGGACCCAGAGGGGCGGCCGCGGTGCCGGCGGGCTCGTCCCCCGGATCCACCACCGCCAGGTGATCCGCCCCCTCGAGCACCGCAGCCCGCCCGGAGGTGATCCAGACGCCCGGTGCGAGCTCCTTTCGCCCGGGCCCGGGTCGGGGCTCGGGCCCGTTCCAAGACCGTGCCATGGGACCCCCTGGGGTGTGGCTCCCCGCCTTGAGTTCTCCCGGGATCTCCCTTACTCTGCTCGCGGTTGTTTCCCGGCTCCGGCGAGGGGAAAGCGGTTCCCGAACGGGGCGCCGGCCAGGGAGGGAGACGTGGCGCGTGGACTCTAGCGATCGCCCGCAGACCCTGTCAAACGGGGGACCGGCTCCGGTGCGCGTCCTGTGCATCTACGGGAGCCCCCGCGTCCACGGGAACACGGACGGGTTGATGGACGCCTTCGCGGCCGGCGTGGAGGAGGCCGGCGGCCGGGCCGAGCGCGTCTACCTGCGCAACCTGAAGATCTCCCCGTGCCGGGAGATCTACGCCTGCCGGGACGAGGGGCGCTGCGCCCTGCGGGACGACATGCAGCCCCTGTACGACGCCCTGCGGGACGCCGACGCCGTGGCCCTGGCCAGTCCCATCATGTTCTACTCGGTGAGCGCCCACACCAAGGCGTTCATGGACCGTTGCCAGGCCTTCTGGTGCGTCAAGTACCTGCGCAAGGAGTCGGTCAACCGCAGCCGCATTCCCCGGCGCAAGGGCGTCTTCCTCAGCGTGGGCGGATCCCGGGGCCAGAAGATCTTCGACGGCGCGCTCCTCACCTTCCGCTACTTCCTCGACACCCTCGATGCCGCGCCGTGGAGGTGGCTCACCTACCGGGAGGTCGACGAGAAGGGCGACATCGAGCGGCACCCCGTGGCGCTCGCGGAGGCACGTGCCCTGGGGGGCGAGCTGGTGGCCGCCGTCCGGCAGGACCTCGAGGAGGCCGGGCGTGGCTCGTGATCGGAGGGCCGGGGCGGCCGATCGCCTCGCGACGGCGCGGGAGCGCCTCGAACTCTACCTGAAGGGGAAGGGGCTACGTGCCACCCGCCAGCGGGACGCCATCCTCCAGGTGTTCCTCGAGGGAGACCGCCACGTGAGCGTGGAGGAGCTCTACGGGCGGGTGCGGCAGCGGTGGCCTTCCATCGGGCACACCACGGTCTACCGGAACATGAGCCTGTTCGTGGAGGCGGGGATCGCGAAGGAGCGCCGGTTCCACGAGGGCCGCGTGCGTTACGAACCCGGGGTCGACGTGGGGCACCACGACCACCTGGTGTGCCTGGCCTGCGGAGCGATCCAGGAGTTCGAGGACGCCACCATCGAGGCCATCCAGCGCGAGATCGCGGGCAGGAAGGGGTTCCTCGTCCGCTACCACCGCCTCGAACTCTACGGTCTCTGCCCCCGTTGCCAGGGGGACGACGCCTCCCCGGGAGGCCCCTGACCACAGCCCGCGGACCATCCGGACAAAGTCGCAACGTTTGACCGGGAAGTGCGCCGGTGTTATAAACACCGTTCCGGTCAACAATACCGGCATAGCCTCTTATCGAGAGTGGCGGAGGGACCAGGCCCTGTGAAGCCACAGCAACCGGCCCGAGAGGGCGAGGTGCTAATTCCTGCGGGGCGCGATGCCCCGGAAGATGAGAAGGTCGGCCAACCGTCGGAGCGGGGCCCGGTCGGGCCCCTCGCACTCCACGCCTCCCGGCGCCGTCCTTCCGAGGAGGTCTCCCTTGTCGCCTGAACCCGCCGCGGCCGGCGTGGGGGTCGTGACCCCAAGCCGCGTCGTGCTTTGCGAACCGCCCGACGAGCTCTACCTGCAGAGCGGTCGCATCCTGGGTCCCGTGGACGTGGTCTACGAGACCTACGGGACCCTCGCGCCCGCGCGCGACAACGTGGTCCTCGTGTGCCACGCCCTGTCGGGCGACCACCACGTGGCGGGCTACCACAGCCCGGACGACCGGATCGCCGGCTGGTGGGACCCCATGGTGGGGCCCGGGCGACCCATCGACACCGACCGCTATTTCGTCGTCTGCCCCAACGTCCTCGGGAGCTGCAAGGGCACCACGGGTCCGGCCAGCCCCAACCGGCGCACGGGAGCTCCCTACGGGATGCAGTTCCCCGTGATCACGATACGGGACATGGTGCGGGTGCAGGCGCTCCTGCTCGACCGGCTGGGCATCGACCGCATCCTGTGCGTCATCGGCGGCTCGATGGGGGGCATGCAGGCGCTCGAGTGGGCCGTGCGCTACCCCGAGCGGGTGCGTTCGGTCGTTCCCATCTCCACCACCGCGGCGTCCTCGCCCCTGAGCATCGGGTTCAACAAGATCGGTCGGCGGGCGATCATGGCGGACCCCAACTGGAGGGGGGGGGACTACTACGGCGGCGAGCCGCCCCGCGACGGCCTCGCGGTCGCGCGCATGATCGGGCACCTCACCTTCATGAGCGACGCCTCCATGCGCCGCAAGTTCGGGCGGCGCATCTCCGGGCGCGAGGGGATCTACGCGTTCACGGCGCAGTACGACGTGGAGCGCTACCTGCACTACAACGGGTACAAGTTCCCGGAGCGCTTCGACGCCAACAGCTACCTGTATCTCACGAAGGCCCTGGACACCTTCGACCTGGGGGACGGCTTCGCCGGCGGGCTGGAGGAGGCCCTGGCCCAGGTGCGGGCCCGGACCCGGTTCGTGACCTTCACCTCGGACTGGCTGTACCCGCCCCTCGACACCGATCTCATGGAGGTCCTCCTGCGCCGCCTCGGCAAGTCGGTGGAGCACGTCCGCGTGGAGAGCGACTACGGCCACGACGCGTTCCTGGTCGAGGTGGACCGCTACGGCCACCGCGTGGCCGAGTTCCTGGCCCGAGTCCACGCCTCCGACGACTGAGCGGCGCTCCGCCCCCGGGCGGTTCCGGGCGCCTCGCACGGGATGCTATACTCCGGCCGGCGCCGGCCGCGCCCCCGCTCCGTCGCGTCCCCCGATCCGGAGGAGAGACTTGCCCCATCCCCGCCTCCCGCTGCTCCGGACCCTGGGCTGGGCCCTCGCCCTTGCCTTGACCGCCCCCCTGGCGCTGGGCGTCGCGCCGCCCCCCGAGTCGCTGGAACTGCCCGAGGTGGTCGTGCGCGGCATCGACCGGGTGCGCCTGGAGGCCGAGCGGGAGGGTGTGCTCGCCCTCGAAGCCCCCCGGATCGCCCAGACGCCGCTGAGCGTGGAGCTGCCCGCCGAGACCCTGCCCCAGCC
>CAZGRT010000254.1:0-6413 GCA_964528225.1 uncultured Thermodesulfobacteriota bacterium
GTATCCAGGGGCACCACGAGCCTTCCCGGGTGCACCGTCCCCTCCCAATACCCCGGGTCGATCTCGTCCCGTCGGACCATCCAGCGGAGGTAGAGGCAGAACCGCTTGGCCGCTCCTCCCCGGGCCGGCGAAGGCAGGAGGTGGCGGACCGGGTGGCCGGCCGGTATCTCCCTGCTGCGGAGCACCGGGCGGGGGTCTCCTCCGAACAGTTCCTCCCCGAACGCGGCCATGGGTTCCGAGATGTCGCGGCCCTCGTCGACGGCCTCGAAGGCCCGCCGCAAGCTTCCCCGTCGCTCCAGGACCTGCCGCGCCAGGTGCAGGAAGAGCGCGACGTCGATTCCTCCGTGGAAGCGGTACCGGAAGCCGCGGAACCGCTCGACCAGCTCGCGCGGCGCCCAGGAGGCGAGGCTCTCGCGGGGTTTCGGGCCCAGGCGGCCGAACACGTCCTCCAGCGCCTGCATGATCTTTCCCACCCGCCCGTAGGCCAGGGAGGCCGCCACCAGTCCCGCCAACTCGCCCTCCTCCGCGCTGGGGCGATCCCGCGCGAAGGTCAGGGGATCCGGGTGCAGGTTCGCGAGGCGGTGGTGGCGCGCGAACAACGCCTCCAGCAAGGCTCTCGAGGGCGGCTTTCTCAACGCCCCTCCCGCCTGGGGCAGCAGGCCCCACGACCCGGAACGAATCTTGAACGCGTTCCCGCCCGAGGAGGAGGCCGCACCGTCCGCTGCTCCGTCCTCGCGGGAAAACGATCCCTCCGCTGCCGCAACTGCGGGTTTGCTCCGTGACCCGCAGCACCCGAAGTTGGGAAGTTCTTTTCCACTATTGTGGAAACGTTGCGTCTCCCTGGCATGGGAAGAAGAGGAGGTGGGGGCATGCGGAAGACGGCGATCGGAACGATCCTGGCGAGTCTCCTCCTGACTGCGGCGGTCCCGTTGGCAGAAGAGATCCCGCGCTCGGCCCGCCTCGTCAAGGACGCGGGCAACCAGTTCCTGCTCGCGAAGAAGTACGCCGACGCCATCGACTGCTACCTCCAGGCCCTGGATACGTTCCCCGACTTCCCCGAGGCGCACTACAACCTGGGGATCTCCTTCCTGAAAGGGTACAACTCGGACCGTCTGGCCCTCCACCACTTCCGCAGATACCTCGAACTCTCCCCCGACGCCCCCGACCGGGAGAGCATCGAACACGTGATCGAGGCGCTCGCCGGAAGGGTCGCACCCCTCTCCGAGGAACCGGGTAGGGTACTGGGGTTGATTGCCGGACGCCTCCTGGTCTCCGGCGGGGGGTGGGCCGACCGCGGCGACCGCATCGAGGTGGCCGAAGAGGGGAAGGCTCCCCGCGCCTGCCTGATCGCCGAAGCCGTGTACCCGGACTGCATCCTGACCCAGCGCGTCTGGGACGCCTCGACGCTCGGGTCGCTCCGCTCCGGGCTGGTCGCGGTCAACACCACGGCGGACGACCTCTGACGGGACGGCCTTCCCCGGGCTTTGCTTGGGGAGTGGGTGCCGCTACAATCTGCTGCCGTCACCCACACCCTGCTGCCGCCGGAGGCCCCCGATGAAGAAATGGCACCACCTCGTGTTCGCCGGGGTATGCGCTACGGTGCTCGTCGTATTGCTGCGCGCCCCCGATGTCACCACCTCCCGCCTCCCGAAAGACGCCACCCACGAGGATCGCCGCAGCTACGAACGCTGCCCGGCGTGCCACGGCCCCGGCACGGACGTCCCGGTGCCCGAAGATCACGTGGCGGCAGCGGGAGGCATCCGGCCGGACCACGTGAAGTGCTACTTCTGCCACAAGCCCCAGGACTCCTAGCGGGTCACCCCCCCCCATCCGAGGCCGAACCGCCCTCGCCCAGGATCTCCCGGATCACGGAAGAAGCGTAAGCCCCGGCGGGGCACACGAAGGACACCCAGACTCCCCCCGGGGCGGCCTCCACCCCCCGCTCCGCCAGCGGCACCCGCAGGGGACGGCGGGTGCCGGTCTCCCGCGCGAACAGATCCTCGGACAGACCCAGTGCCGCCCCGGCCCCTCGCTCGGCCTCCAGGACCTCGCCCGCGGGCCGCACCATCTTCTTGCCCCACATGGGCCCCGTGGGGCTCACGGCGAATTCCTCCACCCGGAGCGTGTCGGCCTCCGGATCCGTGCACACGAAGAGCCCTCCGGAATCCTCGCGGCGCAGCACGTCGCCCCTCCGGGCCTGCGTCAGTCCCCCCTGCTCGACCCTCCGGGCCAACACCTCGTTGAACAGCAGGGACTGCAGCGCCGACACGAGGAGGTCCCGCTTCCAGCGGTTGACCCGGAGCCGGCCGCCCAGGACGGCCAAGCCCTGTGCGGCGTTGTCTCCCCGGGCTCCGAACCGCTGCCGCCCGAAGTAGTTGGGCGCACCGCCCCGCCCCAGTTCGTCCAAGACCCCACCGGCGGCCACGGGATCGGCGCCTTCCAGGAAGGCCCGGAACCGGTTGCCCGCGGAGTGGCCGAGCCGCAGCTTGTTGCGGTGCCGCGTTGCCAGGTGGACCCGACACCCCTGGGCCTCGAAAGCCCGGGCCGCCTCGGCCTCAGAGACGCCCGCCACGCTGAACGCCTGGACCGCGACGCACCGCTTGTCCTTCATGCCCGCGTAGCCCACCGCGCTCGGCGCGACGCCGAGGACCTGCGCTGCGCCGACGGCCACGTCGCGGGTCGTCCTCCCCTCCTTCTCGACAACGAGCACGGCATGCTCCCCCTCTCCCGAGAAGGGGTAGAGGGGAATCTCCTCCACCCGGAAGGTTTCCGGAGCGGATACCCACCTCCCGCCCGCCCCCGGAGCCCGGCTCCAGCGGGGATAGCGGAAGTCGTCCCACGGAACCCCGGCCAGCCGCCCCGCGCGCTCTTCCCCATCCGCTTCCATCCAGTTCCTCCCGCACCCTGGGCCGCGGCCTCCCGGCCGGAAACCGCCAGACGCCCGTTGCTTTGAATCCCCCGGAAATGCTAGGGTATCTGCTCGACGTATCAGGTGCCAGCCCGGTGAACACCCGCTCTGCTCGGAAGCCGACGATGCCGATTCGCGTGCTCATCGCAGAAGACCAGCGGCTCCTTCGCCAGTGTTTCCAGGAAGTGCTGGACCTGGACGAGGAGATCGAGGTCGTGGCGACGGCCTCCGACGGCCAGGAAGCCGTGCTTCTCGCGGAGCAGCACTGTCCGGACATCGTACTCATGGACGTGGCGATGCCCAATCTGGACGGCGTCGCCGCCACCTCGGTCATCCACGCCCGAGCGCCGAACGCCAAGGTCCTCATTCTCTCCCTCCACGACGCCCCATCCCAGGTGGGCAAGGCCATGAAGGCCGGCATCGCCGGCTACGTGCTCAAGGACGTGGACCTCGGCGAGCTGGTCCGCATCATCAAGGCGGTCCACAAGGGGGTTCGCATCTCGTCGCCCTTCCTCGCGGACCAGAAGCTCACGGAGACCAAGGACCCCGTCCAGTACGGGCTTTCTCCCCGGGAGACCCAGGTTCTCCAACTGCTGGTCTCCGGGAAGAACAACAGCGAGATCGCCGAGCAGCTCTGCGTGTCTGAGCAGACGATCAAGAAGGAGCTGGTGAGCCTCTTCGAGAAGCTGGGGGTGAAGAACCGTACCCAGGCTGCGGTGAAAGGCGTACAGGTCGGGCTCGCCGAGGTGGAGGAGTGACCGGCCCCGGGATTCGGTCTCGGACCGGATCGCTGCGCAGGTCGTGAGGACCGGATCCGGCATGGTGGTGGGCATCGCGGGCAGCGGGCGGAAGAACGCCAACTCCGCCCGGCTCATGGCCGAGGCGCTGGCCGGCGCGGAAGCCGCCGGGCTCGGGGCCCCGAAGATCTACGAACTCGCCGAGATGGTGTTCCGGGGCTGCGTCGGGTGCCGGGCTTGCCGCCGTGACGCGGCGACGTGCGTCCTGAGGGACGACCTGACAGAGGCCCTCCACGCGACGGCGTCCGCCACCGCCCTGGTGCTGACCACCCCGATCTACTACGGCTACACCACCGGGCTGTTCAAGTCGTACCTCGACCGCTGGTACGCATTCCGCGACAAGGATCGCAACCTCCGGATCCAGGAGGGACGTCCGGCGCTGCTCCTGCTCACCCAGGGGAATCCCGAGCCCCAGGCGTACGCCTGGACGCTCGAGAGCCTCGAGAAGGTGCTCGGCGCATACGGCTTCCGCGTCACCGCCATGGTGGCCCCGGGCCTGGAGGGACGCGAGGATGTCCTGCGCAGCCCCGATCTCCTCGCCAGGGCACGGGAACTCGGGGCCGCCCTCGCGTCACGGGGGGGATGACCGGGGCCTCCGGATCGCTCGCGCGGCAGCGCGGCCCCCTCGTCTCCCGCTCCGGGATCTCCGCCTCCCGGGTCGAGTCGACCGCTTCGCACGGCTCCCAGAGAACCGCGGCCCCCGGGGGATCCCCGGGGGCCCGTGTTCCGCCCATCGCGAGAGGGCAGAACGTGAGAACATTGCTCGGGCCGTTTAACGTCCTGCCCAGGACCTGCTAGGGCACCCCTCGCTGCAGTGGGCGACCCTCGGAACCATGAAGCGCTTCATCCTCGATCACCTCCTTCCCACGTGGATCGTTCGCTTCCAGCCATGAGCCTAAGCAGCGCCGCCCCCCCTGTCAAGCGCCCCCCCCTCGTCGTGCTCACGACGGATTTCGGGCTCGCGGACTCCTACGTCGGCACCGTCAAGGCCGTGATCCTCGGCATCTGCCCGAGTGCGCGGCTACTCGATCTCACCCACGGGGTTCCCGCCCACGACGTGCTGGCGGGCTGCCTCGCCCTGGAAGCCGCCGCACCCTACGTCCCGCCCGGCGCCTTCCACCTGTCCGTCGTGGACCCGGGGGTCGGAGGCCCGCGCGCGGCGCTCGCGGTGCGCACGGCCCGGGAGGTGTTCGTGGCACCGGACAACGGGCTCCTCTCGTTCCTCCCCCCCGAGCAGGTCCTGGAGGTCCGCCGCATCGAGAACCCCGACCTCCTCGCCCCTGCGGTCAGCCCCACGTTCCACGGGCGCGACGTCTTCGCGCCGACCGTGGCCCGCCTCGCCGCCGGGCTGGACTTCTCGCTCGTGGGCCCGCGCGCGGGGTCGCTC
The DNA here is from genome assembly GCA_964528225.1 of uncultured Thermodesulfobacteriota bacterium. GTDB lineage: Bacteria > Desulfobacterota > Deferrisomatia > Deferrisomatales > JACRMM01 > CAZGRT01. The sequence continues at coordinate 5,093 of CAZGRT010000254.1, forward strand.
CAGCGGCTCCGCATCCCGGAGGCGCGCACCACGGACGAGGGAACCGCCGGCGAAGTGCTCGCCTTCGACGGTTTCGGGAACGCCCTCACGAGCATCCGGGCGGGCCGCATCGCCGGGCGCCCCAGGGCGGCGCGGGTCGGGACCCGGGAGATCCCCTTCGCGACCACCTACGCCGACCTTTCGCGCAGCGAAGCCCTCTGCCTGGTCGGCTCGGGGGGCAGGCTGGAGATCGCGGTCCGGGAGGGAAGCGCCCGCGAGCGCCTGCAACTCGTGAGGGGAACCGAGGTCCTCCTCCTTGAAGGGCCTCCCTAGCCCGGGTATAAGAGTAGCTTCGACGCTCGCGGCAGGTTGCCGCCGCGAGGCAGCAGACCCGGGAGGATGACCGATGTCCGCGACGAAGAACCCCTTTGCCGCCCTGACCGGGGACGAGACCCTGGCCGCCGCCGTCCGCACCCTCCAGGTGCCCCTGCAGTCCGAACTGCTCCGGGCGGGGGCCCAGTGGGAGGAGAGCCTGGCGATCCTCCGGGAGATGGTCAGCCACAGGCGTCCCTTCCCGTCCGCGACAGACGCCCTCGCCTGGTACCGAACGCCCTACCACCCTTGACTCTGAGGCCCCAACGACGAGGACTCCCCCGATGATCGACTTCCCCACCGCCGCCGCGCCCGCCAGCGCAGAAAGCCTCGCCTTGGTGCGGACCCGCTTCGTCCGCGTTGTCTACCAGTGGATGGCAGGAGGCCTGGCGCTCACCGCTGCGACGGCACTCCTGGTGGTCAGCAGCCCCGCGCTCATGGGCGCCCTCGTGTTCCGGCGCGGCGTGCTCCTGGCCCTCGTACTCGCCGAACTCGGGCTGGTGATCGCCCTGTCGGCGTGGATCCACAAGATGCGGGTGCGCACCGCGAGTTGGGTCTTCCTGGCGTATTCGGTGCTGAACGGCATCACCCTTTCGGCGATCCTCCTCGTGTACACCGGCTCGAGCGTGGCGCTGACCTTCGGCGTCTGCGCCGCCACCTTCTTCGCAGCGGCCACCTACGGGACCGTCACCGGGCGGGACCTCGCGGGCATCGGATCCTTCGCCTTCATGGGGCTCATCGGCATCCTGATCGGCTCCGTGGCCAACTGGTTCCTCCGGAGCCCGGCCTTCGACTGGGCCCTCACCTACGTCGGGGTCCTGGTGTTCGTCATCCTGGCGGCGTACGACGCCCAGAAGATCCAGCGGCTCGGAGTCACGGCGGCGGCCCAGGGCGAGGCGGCCCTCTCCCGGCAGGCCATCCTGGGCGCCCTGGCGCTCTACCTCGACTTCGTCAACCTGTTCCTCTTCCT
>CAZGRT010000255.1:0-8858 GCA_964528225.1 uncultured Thermodesulfobacteriota bacterium
GTAGAAGAGCTCGTAGTCGAAGGAGGCCTCCGCCCGCGGGCCGAGCCCCAGCGTGCCGTGGAACTCCGGCAGGGTCCACAGGTTCCCCTCCCCGCCGGGGAGATCGCTGCTGTCCTGGTCGGCCCTCCCCACCCCGACCGAGAGGGAATAGCCGCCCCACGGCAGGCTGGTGGCCTCCTCCGTCAGCATCGGCCACTCGGCCCGGCCGACACCCAGGACCGCGAACACCATCGCCGCCAGGACGCCGCCCCGAAACGCACTCAACATCGGTCCTCCTCCACGAGATCGTCGATCGCCACGTTGGAAAGCGCCCACAGGATGTCCAGAGGGGCGTGCAGATGGGCGCGGGAATCCACCAGGAGCGCGGCCGAGGCGCCGAACTCGGCCGACCCGGCCCACACCACCGCCTTCAGCGGGATGCGCGGCAGGGCGGGAAGCTCCGCCGCGGCGTCGCCGCCCTCGGCCTCCGAACCTCCCAGGGCCGCCGCGGCGTCGGGAAGGCCCCGGGGGCGGGCGCCAAAGGCCCGGGCCAGCCGATCGGCGGCCACCGCGTGGGGCCCTCGGAAGAACGAGTGGCCGCCGGGAAGCTGGCGGAAGGCCACCCACTGCCCGCTGCAGGGGGCATCCACCGCGCCCCCCAGGTAGGCCAGCGCCACCAGCCCCCGCTGGTACCCCACCGGCCGGCCGCCCTCCGCGAAGCGGACCACCCCCTCCCGCGGCGAGACGAGCAGATCCCGCCCGAGCAGGGGCAGCAGGTAGGAGCCCTCGTGCCAGGCTGCGCCCGCGGCCCGCGCCGCTTCGCCGGGTTCGCGCCGGCGGAGCGCCTCCCAGTGAAGCGGGTGTATGCGGTCGGAGGTCGCGTAGAGGGGGTTCTCCTCGGGGTTGAGCGCCACCCGCGTTCCTCCCGGTGCGTGGCAGGCTGTGATAGCATTGGGATTCTAGGCGGCCCGGCGCGGCCCGCACAAACCGTTTGTCGTCGATTGGGCATGCAGGAACCCTGTTTTCGCGATCTCGTCCAGGAAGTCTACGACGCCGTGGGACGCTCGGGATCCCGGGCGCCCGCCGGGATGTCCCTGGAGACTGGTCGGGAGCTGGCGCTTCGGTTCGGGTACGCGCGGGAGCGCCTTTCGGATCTGCCGCCGGCCGCCGCGGAGTCGTTCGTCGGCGCCGCCGCGCTCGAACCGCGGGTCCGGGGCCGCGTCGGCGAACTGGTCGCGGATCTCGGCTGCGGCGCGGGAGTCGACGCCTGCCTGCTGGCCCGCCGGGGCTTCAAGGTCCTGGCCCTCGACGCGTCCGCATCCATGCTGTCGCACCTGGACACCTCGGTCGGAGAGCCCGGGGCGCTGCTGCCCCTGCGGGCGCGCCTTCCCGCCATCCCGCTGCGCAGCGGCACGGCGTCGTGGGCCCTCCTGAACGGGGTCGCCAATCTCGTTCCGGACAGGGCGTCGCTCCTGGCCGAGGTCCGCCGCATCCTGCGCCCCGGGGGGAGGCTGCTCGCGGCCGATCTCCTGGAGCACGGGGAGATCCCCGCGGACGTCCGCCTCCTGCCCGAGGCCTGGGCGTGGTGCGTGGGCGGCGCGACGGGGCCGGAACGGTGGCGTGCTGACTTGGAGACCGCGGGCTTCGCGGACGTCGCGATCCAGATCCTGGAGACGTTCCCGCCGCTGGCTCGGGGCACGATCCAGGCGACGGCGCGTTGAAAGGTCCTTCAGCCCCTTCCGACCCACGAGGAAGGAAAGGCTCCCATCCCGTATCCGACGGAGGCCCCATGAAGTCTTCGATGCTCGCCCTCGCCTTGCTCGCCTGCGCCGCCGCGGGGTGCGCGGGGAAACCGCCGGCTCCCTCCGGGGGATCTCCGCCCCAGGGGATGCAGGGCATGCAGCACGGCCCCGGAATGGGGGGCATGTCCCCCGGGATGCCCATGGCGGGGGCAAAGGGCGCGGGGGAGATGCCTGCGATGCCGGGGATGCAGCACGGACCGGGCATGGCCGGGATGCAGGGGATGGCGGGCATGGACATGTCGGCCCACGTCCACATGCCCTATCTCACCTCCACGCAGGTCGACGTTTCGTACCGCTTCCGGGTGGAGACCGAACCGAAGGTGCCGGTGGCGGGGCGGGAAACCCTCGTGCACGTGTACATCCTCGACCCGGCCGGCAATGCCGTGCCCACCCTGCAGGTCCACCACGAGCGCCTGGCCCACTTCCTCCTGGTGAGCGAGAACCTAGAGGAGTTCCACCACCTGCACGCGGAAGACGCGGGGCTGCTGACCGAGGAGGCGCGCAAGGCCGGCCGCTTCTCGTTCCCGGTGACCCTGGCGTCGGGAGGGCGCTACGTGCTGGCGATCGACGCGGTGGACAAGGGGTTCGTGGTCCACAAGGACATCGCCCTGGCCGTGGACGGCCCGGCCCAGGGCCCGACACGGTGGAACTTCTCGCCGCTCCGCTCCCAGGGCCCCCTCGGGGCCAGGCTCGTGCTGAGCGCCGTGAGGCCCGCGGCGACCCGCGTCACCACCGGAACGCTGCAGCTGGAGTCCGGAGGAGAGCCGGTGGCCGACCTCCAACCCTATCTCGGAGCCCTCATGCACCTGGCGATCTTCCGCGAAGGTGCAAGCGAATCGGCCCACAACCACGGAGGCGGGCCCGAGTTCGCCCCGTTCCTCCGGGCCAAGGCCATCCCGGGCTACCGCGGGCCGAAGCTGTACTTCGAGCAGACCTTCGAGCGGCCCGGCAAGTACCGGCTGTTCGCCCAGCTCCAGCGGGACGCCACGGTCTACACGCTACCGTTCGACATCGAGGTCGAGCCGCGTTCGGCGGCGCTCGGCCTCCCGTGACGATCCCGCAGCCGGGGACCCCGCCTTGATCTCCAAGGGCTGGCTCGCCGCCCTGGCCTCGGCGCTGGCGCTGATGGCCCTCGGGGCGTACCTGGGCGAGCCGGGCAGGGTCTTCCTCCACGCGGTGAGCGTGTGCCTCGCCTGCCTGGGAGTGGGCTGAAGCGTGCGCCGGGCGATCCAGGCCGTCTCGGCGCTCCTGCAGAACGCCTACCTGGGCTTCCCCTGGTCGGGCGCCCTCTACGCCGGTCCCCTCAAGCGGTTCTGCACCCCCGGCCTCAACTGCTACTCCTGCCCCGCGGCCGTGGTCTCGTGCCCCCTGGGGACCCTGCAGCACTTCCTGGCCGCCTTGCGCCCCACGCTGCGCTGGGGTTCCTACCAGCTGGGCTTCTACGTCGTGGGGTTCCTGGCCGCCGTGGGCCTGGTCACGGGCCGCTTCTCCTGCGGATGGGTGTGCCCCTTCGGTTTCCTCCAAGACGGGCTGTACCGGCTCCCGTCCCCGAAGCTGCGGATGCCGCACTCCCTCCGCTGGATTCGGTACGGGATCCTCGGCGCCCTCCTGGTCGCCGTGCCCCTCTGGGCCGTGACGCCCCTGGGGCACGGCGAAGCCTGGTACTGTCGCCTCGTCTGCCCCGCCGGCACCCTGGAGGCGGGGGCGTTGCTGTCGATCATGCCCGAGCTGAGACATCAGCTGGGACCGGCGTTCGCATGGAAGCTGGCGATCCTGCTGGGGGTGCTCGGTTGGGCGGTGACCACCTACCGGCCGTATTGCCGCAGCCTCTGCCCCCTGGGCGCCATCTACGGGATCTTCAACCGCTGGAGCCTGCTTCGCGTGGAGTGGGACGCCGCACTGTGTCGGGACTGCCGCGCGTGCGTGGACGGCTGCGAGGTGGAGGTCGATCCCCGGCGGGGCGGCAACAGCGCCTCCTGCCTGCGCTGCTTCGGGTGCGCGGTGCACCGCTGCCCCACCGGCGCCCTCAGCGTCCGCCTCGGAACCGCGCGCCTGGGCATGGAACCGTGCGACCCACCTTCCATCCGCGCCTGATCAACGGCCCGTTCGGCGATCCCGCGCTGCTGGTCCGGCTTCTGGGCATGGGGCGGAATCTCCTGCTCGACCTGGGGGACCTGCGCGATCTCCCGGCCCGGTCCGTCCTCAAGGCGTCCCACGGCTTCGTCACCCACGCCCACGTGGACCACTTCTGCGGCCTGGACACGGTGGTCCGGTACAGCCTCGGCCGGGCGAGGACGTTCCGGCTCGTCGGGCCCCCCGGCATCGCGGACCGCACGGCGGCGAAACTCGGCGGCTACACCTGGAACCTGGTCTCGTCCTACCGGGAGGCCTTCCGGCTGGAGGTCCTCGAGTGGGGAAACCGAGGAGGGCGCCTCTGGGCCTTCCCCTGCCGCGAGGGGTTCCCGAGGATCGACCTCGGGCCCGCGGACCTTCCGGAGACCGCCCCCGGCGTCCGCGAGGTCCACCGGGAGATCGCCTTCCGGGTCCTCGCGGCCGAACTCGACCACCAGGTCCCGTGCCTCGCCTACGCCGTGGAAGAGCCCCTCCACGTCGCCATCTGCCGGGATGCGCTGACCCGTCTGGGCCTCTCCCCGGGCGCGTGGCTGCGGCCCCTCAAGGAGGCGGCGCTGCGGGGTGACGGCCCGGACACCCCGGTCGAGACCCCCGCGGGACGACAGCCCCTCGGCGCCCTGCGGGACGCGGGCCTCTTCCGGATCGGGGAGGGTCAGAAGCTCGCCTACGTGGCCGACTGCCTCTGGGGCGGCGAGACCGTGGACCGGGCCGTGGCGCTGTGCCGGCACAGCCCCATCCTGTACTGCGAGGCGGCGTTCCGCGAGGAGGACCGCCGCCGGGCCCGGGAGCGCTACCATCTCACCGCCGCACAGGCCGGAGAGCTCGCCCGCCGCGCGGAGGCACGGGAGCTCCGCATCTTCCACTTCTCCCCCAAGTACCGCGGCCGGGAGGGCGAACTCCTGTCGGAAGCCGCGGCGGCCTTCGGGGGACCGGTGTTCCTGGGAGCCTGATCTCCGAGGGTCCGGGAGCCGCTCAGCGGGGCCGAGCGGCGCGGAAGAAGCGGGTGCGGAACACGAAGCGCCCCGCCCCCTCCTCCCGGAACTCGCACCGGCCCTCGGCGCGACGCCCCTGGAGGTAGGAGAAGAGCCCGTCCGCCAGCGCGTCGTATTCGCCCGCCGTGAACTCCCGATCCGTTTCCCCGACCACCTCGACCTCGCGGAACCGGGCGCGCAGGAGGTCGCCGAACGCCCGGGGGTCCGCGAGAGAGGTGTGCAGCACCCACAGGCGCCCCCCTCCGGGCGCGAGGTGGTGCGCGGCGCCCTCCACGACGGTGCGCAGGTGTCGCAGGCCGTCCGGCCCTCCCCACTTGGGTCCGATCGGCCGGGGGGCCGGGAGTTGGGGCGGCGTGGCCACGATCACGTCGAAACGCTCCACCCAACCCCCGGAGGCTCCGTCCAACGCCTCGTACCACGACCCCGCGCGACACTCGAGGGCCGCCGCCAGCCCGTTCCGCTGGGCGTTGGCCGCCGTGGCGGCCAGGGCCCCGGGATCGAGGTCGACGGCGACCACGCGCCGGGCCCCGCACCGCGCAGCGGCCACGGAGAGCACTCCGGACCCGCAGCCCAGGTCCAGGACGGTCTCCCCGGACTCCACGTCCAGACGCCGGGCCAGTTCGAGGCTCGAACGCGGGGGAGCGTGCACCCCGGGGGGAACCGCGAGGTCGAGGGTTCCAGCTCGCAGGGAAACCGATACGGTCCTCGTCCCCTCCGGCGGCGCACCGCATCGCCGCTGGGCCGAGTCCAGGATCCGTTCGATCAAACCGACGTAGTCCAGCCCGGCCCAGCCGGCCGACAGGGCCAGCGCCTGGTCCTCCTCCAGGCTGGGCTTGGTGTTCGCCTCCAGGAAGCACGGCACGCCCTCCGGGGAGAGGCGGACGTCGAACCTCGCGTAGTCCCGGAGCCCGAGCACCCGGTACGCCCCCAGGGCGAGGGCCTGCAACTCCCGCCAGGTCTCCGGCCAGAGGTCGGCCCGGCGGATGGCCGGCCCCGACACCCGCCCCGCCTTGCCCTCCTCCCCGAGCAGTTCGCATTCCCCGAGGGCCCACTCCGCGGGCGGAAGGACCTCCGGGCCGTCCGGGCCGTCCAGCACCGCGATCCCGAGTTCCCGGCCCCGCACGTAGGCCTCCACCAGGGCCGGCTGCCCCATGACCGCGGCCATCTCCGCGACCCTCGCCTCGGCCTCTTCGCGGGTCCGCGCCAGCCCCACGCCCCGGCTCATGTGCTCGAAGGTGGCCTTCACGACCAACGGGGGATGGAGCCACGCCGGCAGCCCCTGCCCCGGCGAGAGCACCACGCCCGGCGGCACCGGGATGCCGGCCCGGGCCAGGGCGGCGCGGCAGGCCTCCTTGTCGTCGGTGAGAAAGCACGCCGTGGAGTCCGAACCGACCACCCGGGCCCCCCGCGCCTCCAGGAGGCGGCGGACCACCGGCCGGAACAGCCCCTTCCCGCGAAAGGTGTCGGTGTGGTCCACGACGAGACCGCACTGTCCCGCCAGTTCACCCGCCCGCAGTTCGATCTCCTCCGAGTCCACCACCACCGGCTCGTGCCCGAGGGCGTCGAGTGCCCGGCAGACGGCCCCGGCGCACCCGCACGGCGACACCGCGGTGTGCACCACGCCGACCCTCATGGGAGCCGGAACCCCGCGCGGGCCAGCACGCCCTGCGACGCCGCCACCGCCGCCTCGTCCACCTTGGGGTGGACCTCCAGCACCAACGCCGCACCCTCCGGCACCCAGGGCGATACGGCGGCGAAGTCGAGACTCCCCTGGCCGGGAGCCCGGTGGTCTTCGAGCCCGTCCGCGTCGTGGAGGTGCAGCCCCGCGAGCCGCGAGCCGAACCGCTCCAACGCTTCCGTGGGCGACGCGAGGAGCCCCAGGGTCGCCCAGGCCGAGGCGTGCCCCGTGTCGTGCCAGTAGCCCAGGGGCGCTCCCTCCAGTTCCGCGAAGAGAAGGGCGAGTTCGTCGAGGTTCGGGATCTGCTCCGGGTGGTAGCGGTTCTCGAGGCCGAGGCGGACCCCACGGCTGAGCGCCTCGGAGGCGAGACGATCCAGGGAGGAGAGCACGGCATCGACGTGACGGGGCGAGGCGGCCCGGCGCGCGGCCAGGACCTCGGCCTTGGCCTCCTCGTAGGCCGCCGTCTCCTTCGCTCCCTGCCTCACCATCGCCTCCAGCCTCCGCGGGTCCAGGGCCGGGTCGAGGACGACCTCGCCCAGGTGCAGCACCAGGGTCCCGGCCCCCAGGCCCTCGGCGTGCGCGAGCCCCTCGCTGGCCTGCCGCAACGCAGCCTTCCGCTCCTCGGCGTCCAGGCTCGAGAACCGGGCCGCTGCCTCATCCGCCGATGCAGCCGGGACATGCTTCGGCCGGGGGAACGGGTCGTGGACGGACGACACCGCGATCCCGTCGCGGCCCAGCCGCGCCTCCAAACGCCGCAGCTGCTCTCGGGTGAGGCGGTAGTCGAGCTCCAGGGCCTGCAGCCCGAGCCGGAGGCATCCCTCCGCAATGGCGTCGCCTGCGGGCGCCGGCTCCCGCAGGGTCCAGTAGGCCGTGGAGATCGACAGGCCCCTCATCCCGGTCCGGCGCCTCCCGAGCGCCCGGCCGCGGTGCGTGCCCGGAGTCGGGCGACGACCGAGGGCGGCGGGAAGCCCGTGAGGATCACCTCGCCTCCCTCGTCGATGACGACCTGGAATGCCGAGGGATCCGAGGCCTCCACCTCCCGCGCGAGGATCCGCCCCGCGGCGCTCAGCGGCACCAGTGTCTGGTTCGCGGAGGCCCGGAGCGGGAGCGCCGGGCCCGCATCCCGATGGTAGGGTCCGTCCACCAGGAGGTCGAGGCACCCGAGGAGGTCCTGCCAGTCGTCCGGCCCCGCCCGCAGTTCCGACCACGGATGGCCGCTGAAGGCCAGGGCCGGCACCCGGTGGCCCTGGCGGTCGCGGAGCACCCGGAGGAATCGCGCCAGCGCCGCCGCCTGGGCGAAGGGCTCCCCCCCGGAGAGCGTCACGCCCTCCCAGGGGAGCGCGTCCTCCGCCTCCCGGGCCAGGTCCTCCGGGGCCATCAGGCGCCGGGGCACGAAGGGCTGGAGGTCCGGATTGAAGCACCCGGGACAGGAAAGCGGACACCCCTGCACCCAGACGGTGAACCGCCTCCCCGGGCCGTTCACCCCCTCGGTCACACAAGCGTGCGCAAGATTGACGGCGATCCGATCGACAGTCACCCGCCCATGCTAACGGGTCCGCCGGGCCCGGGCAATCCGCCGTCGCCGGAGTGAACCGGGACCGGACGCCCACCCGCCCCGGGCGAGCGTCCCTCGCCGTGTCCAGCGCCGTTGACAGCGCCGTTGACAGCTTCTCCGGCGCTCTGCTATACAGTTCGTCCTTCGTGGGGCCGTAGCTCAGCTGGGAGAGCGCCTGAATGGCATTCAGGAGGTCGTCGGTTCGATCCCGATCGGCTCCACCAACGAGATCGAGGGGTCAGGCGAGAGCCTGACCCCTTTCTCATTTCAGCCTCCCCGTTCCTCTACCCCCACTCTCCGGCCCCGGGAAGATCGTCACTGCCGGTCGTCCGAACGCCACTTCCTCCGGGACGCCCCAGCTGTCACCGAGGCTCCGCCCTCTCCGCCAAGGTCGCCGGGAATCAGTTCCCCTGCAACCCGACGCACCGCCAGCGGCTCGCGCCCAGCGCCCGGAATGCTGCCTCGCAGCGCCGCTTCTCGCCAGGAGGCATCCGAAAACCCGCTGCCGTGGGGCTTTTGAGCCATCGCGAAAAATTCGCTGCTGCCCTTGACGCTGCAATGCAGCAATGTTATCGTATGGTCAGTTCGCCCAAGACAACCCCAAAGGAGGTGCAATCATGGCGAAGAAGGACGTGCTGATGGAGACGACCGAGAAGACGATGGACAAGGTGACGACGTACGTGAACGAGCAGGTGGAACTGGCGGAGAAGTGCTTCGGG
>CAZGRT010000256.1:0-1987 GCA_964528225.1 uncultured Thermodesulfobacteriota bacterium
GCGCAGATCCATCACCGCCCCCATGTCCACCTCGTTGAAGGTGGTGAGCATGGCGGTGGAGTGCTTCGCCTCGAGCAGGCGCTCGGCGATGCGCTTGCGGATGGGGCTCATGGGCTTGCGGGTGGTGGGCTCGTCGTCCCCACCGGCCCCCTCGGACGGCTTCGGCGCCGCGGCCTCCGCCGACGCGGCCGGGGGCCGCGCGCTCCGCTCCGGAACCTCTGCGGGCGCCCCCGCCTTCCCCCGCTCCTCGAGGTGCAGGAACACGTCCCCCCGGGTCGGCCGCCCCTCGGGGCCGCTCCCCCGGAGCTCGGACGGGTCGAGGCCGTGCCGGTCCAGGAGTTCCCGCACCGACGGCGGGAGCTCGGCAGCCGGGGCGGCCGGCTCGGCCGGGGCCGAGGGCTTCTTCGCCGCCTTCTCCGGGGCCTTCCCGGCCTTCGGACCCCCGCCCTTCCCCTGCCCGCCCTCCTCGCCGCGGGGCGCCGGCTTCTCCGGGACCTCGGGTGGCTCCGTGGACGTCTCCTCCCCGGCCTTCCCCGCCGCGGCCCCGGCCGGCTCGATCGTCCCCACCGCATCCCCGATCTTCACCGACGACCCGGCCGCCGACGCGATCCGGAGGACGCCGTCGCCCTCCGCGGGGACCTCCAGGGTCACCTTGTCGGTCTCCAGCAGGAAGAGCGGCTCGTCCTTCCGCACCGCCGCCCCGTCCGCCTTGAACCACTCGGCGAGGACCGCCTCCTGGACCGACTCGCCCACTTCCGGCACGCGGATCTCGATCGCCATCGGGGTCTCCTCTCGGGGTTGGTCTCTCCGTCTGCCCGCCTCACGCGGCCCGGCTGCCGCGCCCCCTGCCCGGCCGCGGCCGCTTCGCGCCCCGACCCGCTCCGGCGCGCGGCGCCTTCGCCGGCAGGGCCTCCCGGAGCAACTGCTCCTCCTCGCTGCGGTGCAGGAAGGGGAAGCCCGTGGCCGGGCTCGCCGCCTCCGCCCTGCCCACGTACGCCGCCTCCCGTCCCAGGGCCTCGGCGAGCCGCGGCGCCGCGAAGGTCCACGCCCCCATGTTGCGGGGCTCCTCCTGCACCCACACCCACTCCCGGGCCTTGGCGCAGCGCTTGCGCAACGCCTCCAGTTCCGCCGCGGGGAAGGGGTAGAGCTGCTCCAGGCGCACCAGGGCGGTGCCCGAAACCCCGCCCCTCCGGCGGGCATCGGCCAGGGCGTAGTACACCTTCCCCGTGCACAGGAGCACGCGCCGGACCCCCGAGGGCTTCGGCGCGTCCGGGTCGTCGAGGACGAGGCGGAACGAGCCGGCGGCCAGGTCCTCCACGGGCGAGACCTCCTCGGGGTGGCGCAGCAGGCTCTTCGGGGTGAGCACCACCAGGGGCTTGCGCCACGGGGCCCTCACCTGGCGGCGCAGCAGGTGGAAGTACTGGGCGGGGGTCGTGGGCTGGCACACCGCCATGTTGTCCTCGGCGCACAGCTGCAGGAAGCGCTCGGGGCGGGCGGTGGAGTGGTCCGGGCCCTGGCCTTCGTACCCGTGGGGCAGGAGCAGCACGACCCCCGTGTGCCTCTGCCACTTGGCCTCGCCGCTCGCCACGAACTGGTCGGTGATCACCTGGGCGCCGTCGGCGAAGTCCCCGTACTGGGCCTCCCACAGGACAAGGGTGTTGGGGTCCACGGCCGAGTATCCGTACTCGAAGCCGAGCACCGCCGCCTCGGAGAGCGGGCTGTCGTGCACACGGAAGCGCGCCCGGCCTTCGTCGAGCCGGTCGAGGGGCACGTAGACCCGCCCGTCCTCGGCGTCGTACCAGACGGCGTGGCGCTGGCTGAAGGTGCCCCGGCCGCTGTCCTCGCCGCTCAGCCGGATCGGCACGCCCTCGGAGAGCAGGGACCCGAAGGCGAGCGCCTCGGCGCCGGCCCAGTCGATCCCCCTGCCCTGCTCGACGGCCTCCACCCGGCGCTCGAGGATCTTCGGGTGAAAAAACGCTTGAGCATC